>JBFGDP010000186.1:0-5013 GCA_041580575.1 Christiangramia sp. | reverse complement strand
TTCTCAAGGCTGTGTCACCGCCTGCGATCAAACCAATTACGATCCCCGGACTTACTCCAAAGGTTGGGGGACATTCTGAAGCATCAAGAACCCCCAGTCGGCCGCTGGTACCGGCACCGATGTAAAAAAGTCTTCCACCCTTCTCTATTTTTGCCGCAATAACATCTACTAATTCACCGATCTTAGGAATCACTTTTTGTACACTATCAGCAATAGTTTGATCTTCTCTATTGATATTTTGCAGTAGTTCTAAAGTATTCATCTTTTCCAGGTGATCATATTTAGAGACTTTCTCGGTATCGGGATGATTTATTTTCATGATAATATTTTTGGCCTAAACTGAATAGAATTAGGGGTTAAGCCTGTTTAAAAATAGAAACTAAATTTCTATAACTCCAGATGATTCAGCAAGAAAACAAACATAAACTTGAAATTTTATTTAAGACTATTAAATCAATTATATTTGTACACTTAAATTCCTCTGATTTATACCGGTGGAAATGAGATTCAAAATTTGGAGATGAAGAATATTCGGAACTTTTGCATAATTGCACATATTGACCACGGAAAAAGTACCCTGGCAGATCGTTTACTGGACTATACCGGTGCCGTGACCGAAAGGGAAAAACAGGAGCAACTCCTGGATAGTATGGATTTGGAACGTGAACGCGGGATTACCATAAAAAGTCACGCGATACAAATGGATTATGTGCATGAAGGAGAAGAATTCGTTCTGAATTTGATCGATACTCCCGGTCACGTGGATTTTTCTTATGAAGTATCACGATCTATAGCGGCCTGTGAAGGTGCTCTTTTAGTGGTTGATGCAGCACAGAGTATCCAGGCGCAAACTATTTCTAACCTTTACCTTGCTTTGGAAAACGACCTGGAGATCATCCCCGTTTTAAACAAGGTAGATCTTCCCAGTGCAAATCCAGAAGAGGTTACAGATGATATTGTAGATCTTTTAGGGTGTGACCCTTCAGAAGTTATACCTGCCAGTGCCAAAACCGGCTTGGGAATTAAAGAGATTTTAGATGCGATCATCGACCGTATTCCGGCTCCAAGCGGGAAGGTAGATGCTCCATTAAGAGCGCTTATCTTTGATTCGGTTTATAATCCCTTCAGGGGCGTTGAGACCTATTTCAGAGTGATTAACGGGTCTATAAGAAAAGGTGAAAAAATAAAGTTTGTTGCTACCAATAAGACCTATGATGCAGATGAGGTAGGAACACTTAGATTAAAACAATTTCCGCGGCAAGAGATTAAAACCGGGGATGTAGGTTATTTGATCACTGGGATCAAGGATGCCCGGGAAGTAAAGGTGGGGGATACGATCACCAGTGCGGTGAATCCTACAACCGAGGCTGTTGCCGGTTTCGAAGACGTAAAACCTATGGTATTCGCTGGTATTTACCCGGTAGATACTGAAGAGTATGAGGAGTTAAGAGCTTCTATGGAGAAACTTCAGCTAAATGATGCCTCCCTTGTATTCACGCCGGAAAGTTCTGCCGCTTTAGGCTTCGGTTTTCGTTGTGGGTTTTTAGGAATGCTTCACCTGGAGATCATTCAGGAAAGACTGGAACGCGAATTTGATATGACCGTGATTACAACGGTTCCTAACGTATCTTATCATGCGTATACCAATAAAAATCCTGATGAGATAATCCTGGTAAATAACCCTTCAGACCTTCCGGAGCCATCCAGTTTGAACAGGGTAGAAGAGCCTTATATCAAGGCTACTATCATCACCAAGGCAGATTACGTGGGGAATGTAATGTCTCTTTGTATAGAAAAAAGGGGGGAGATCACTAACCAGACCTACCTTACTACAGAAAGGGTAGAACTTACTTTTGATATGCCGCTTGCCGAGATCGTATTCGATTTCTATGACCGTTTAAAAACTGTCTCCCGTGGATATGCTTCTTTTGACTATAGCCCGATTGGCTTAAGAGAATCTAAACTAGTTAAGGTAGATGTACTTTTAAATGCCAATAAGGTTGATGCACTTTCTGCTCTATTACATGTAGATAATGCCTACGATATAGGGAAAAAAATGTGTGAAAAGCTGAAGGAACTTATCCCAAGACAACAATTTGATATTCCTATACAGGCAGCAATTGGCGCAAAGATCATCGCCAGAGAAACCGTAAAGGCCCTGCGTAAGGATGTTACC
Organism: Christiangramia sp.; assembly: GCA_041580575.1. Lineage (GTDB taxonomy): Bacteria > Bacteroidota > Bacteroidia > Flavobacteriales > Flavobacteriaceae > Christiangramia. The sequence continues at coordinate 2,837 of JBFGDP010000186.1, read as the reverse complement.
GCTAAATGTTATGGTGGAGATATCTCGCGTAAAAGAAAGCTATTAGAAAAGCAGAAAAAAGGTAAAAAACGTATGCGCCAGGTTGGGAACGTAGAAATTCCTCAGGAAGCATTTATGGCTGTCCTTAAATTGAACGATTAAATGTAGTTTGGAGTTATTGGTTCAGAGTTCTTAGAAAAATTATTCTCTTAAAAGATACTTTTTAAGACCAGATATCATTTTTGAAATTTCAATCAAATTTGAACGCATTCGTGTTTGATCTTCAGCACGTATGTACCTCTGTCTTTCTGCGATAGTGATACATACAATACATTCCTTCAATGAATTAGAGGCGATTACGAGATATCTGTAAAACTCCTTTTTTGAACCGCCAGAACCCTCAGCTATATTCAATGAAATTGAAACTGCTGCCCTTCTAAACTGAGAGGTCAAACCATATATTTCTTCTTAGGGAAAATTCCCGCTTATATTATAAACCTCGTCGGTGAAGTTTAAAGACTTCTGATATACGCCTAAATCTTCAAATTGAAACCTCATATACTTAATTTAAAAGTTATTTACCAATTGTTTAGAATTTAGTCATTTATAAATTCTTTCTAACTTTTTATTTTTGTTATCCAACATTAAATGCTTAGAACTACGAACTATAAACTATTAACTCATTATGGCCGGGCATAGTAAATGGGCGAATATAAAGCATAGAAAAGGAGCACAGGATAAGAAAAGAGCGAAGCAATTCACCAGGGCGATCAAAGAGATTACCGTAGCTGTAAAAGAAGGAGGAGGGCCTGATCCTGACGCGAATCCGGCACTTAGAAATGCCATCCAGAATGCCAAGGGGGTTAACATGCCTAAAGATACCATAGAACGTGCTGTCAAGAAAGCCAGTGGGGCAGATGCAGATAGTTATGAGACGGTAACCTTCGAAGGATACGGACCAAACGGAATTGCCATTTTCGTTGAATGTACCACAGATAATACCAATCGTACCGTGGCTTCGGTGAGATCTATTTTTTCTAAAAATGGTGGTAGTCTGGGTACTAATGGTTCCCTGGAATTCCTATTTGATAAAAAAGGAGTCTTCGTCCTGGAGTTGGAAAATATTGAAATGGACCTGGAGGAATTAGAACTGGAATTAATTGAGGGAGGTGCTGCTAAATTTGAAAAAGATGGCGATTACCTAACCGTGTATACAGATTTCACCGACTTTGGAAGTATGTCCTCCAAACTAGAGGAACTTACGATAGAGCCAAAGAATTCTGAAATACAGCGCATTCCTTTAAACACCTTAGAATTACCGGTAGAGGATGCTATAAAGATCCTGAACCTCGTCGAAAAGTTCGAAGATGATGACGATGTACAGAACGTCTATCATAACCTGGAGCTCACCGATGAGCTAATAGACCAGATGGATAAAGATGAGGCCTAGTCCTGCTTGATATTTTTCTCTATATTTTCTTTTTCTTCGCTGTCTCCAGTTTCGATCTGTTTACCCATGTATACCATTAAATAACCTTCCTCAATTTCGACTTCCATACTATTGGATGGTATAATATCAAGTTCGCCTTCCTTGTTTTTAACAAATAATGGAATGATATCTGGATCTGTTTTACTTATTTCTATAAGTCCTTCGTAGTGTTCTTTAGAATTGAGCTCTATTTCGTGTATGGACGGATATTTTCTGGCCAGATTGGTTAACTTGATATAATCATCGGTTTGAGAAAATAATCCCTCTTTAGGGTTATTCTCAGGATCATACATTTCATCTGAAGAAACTACCCTGAAAGATCCGTTTTCACCAAAATGTTTTCTGAACTTTTCGATCGCATTAAGGTTGACCTCAGAATTCCCGGTCATAGCCATTAGATAACCTACATCGCTAAGTTCAATATTATTGGTAAGATCGTCTGAATATACATTTTCCTGTATCGCATCCAGGCCAAGTTCCCTTGCCTTTTTAATATTAGAGCCGTTACTATCTACTAGAACCACGTGCCTGTTATTCTTTTTAAGATAAGAGCCTATTAACCTGGAAATAGTAGATGCTCCAATGATTAGAATTCCCTGGGAATTCTTTAGGAATACTCCCACCAGCTGAGCAAATAACCTGGCGGTGGTGGCATTAAGCAGAACCGTACCAAGAACGATCATAAATACCAGAGGGGTTATGTATTCTGCCCCGGCAACACCCTGGCTGGCAAGTTCAAGTCCAAAAAGCGATGCGATACCCGCAGCAACAATACCTCTTGGCCCTACCCAGCTGATAAATAATTTTTCATTGGTCTTTAAAGAAGAGCCTATACTGCTCACAAAAACACCAAGAGGCCTAATTACTAAAACTACAGTTCCAAAAAGAATAAGAGCTTTGATATCGTATACCAACATTAAATCTTCCACGTTAATATTAGCAGACAGTAAAATGAAGAGTATAGAGATCAAAAGAACACTTAAAGATTCCTTGAAATAAAGCAATTCTTTAAGGTTTGGCAGATTAATATTCCCCATAACCATTCCCATCACAACTACGGCTAATAGTCCGCTTTCGTGTGCAAACAAATCGGCCAGGACAAATACCCCAAGCACAGTGGCAAGGGTAAGAACATTTAGTAAATAATGTGGGATCACATTTTTCTTAATGGCAAAAGCAAGGGCATGGGCGAAAGTAAATCCAAATGTAAACCCGAATAGGACGATCTTACCGAATTCCAGCAGAGCCGTTTCAGTAAATTCTGTTCCCGTACCGGCACTGATAAATTCAAACATCAATACTGCCACAAGAGCCCCTATAGGATCTATAAGGATCCCTTCCCATTTTAATATAGCCGAAACATCCTTTT
>JBFGDP010000185.1:0-5016 GCA_041580575.1 Christiangramia sp. | reverse complement strand
TGAGGTTGTTCCTATAATCAAAGAAAGCAGGACCACCCTGCTCTTTACCAATACGAGATCGCAATGCGAGATCTGGTTTCAGAAATTATTGCATAAATATCCTGAATTTGCCGGCGATGTCGCCATGCATCATGGCAGTATTAATAAGGAAACACGTTTATGGGTAGAACAGGCCATTAGAAATGAAAGTTTGAAGGCTGTAGTGTGCACTTCCAGCCTCGATCTGGGTGTAGATTTCGCACCGGTAGAGACCATAGTCCAGATTGGAGGGCCAAAAGGTGTGGCCAGGTTTCTCCAGCGTGCAGGCCGTAGTGGTCACCAACCGGGGAAACTGAGTCTAATTTATTTTTTACCCACTCACGCCATAGAGTTGATCGAAGCTTCAGCTTTGAAAAAAGCTGTGGAAAAAAAGGCCGTGGAAGACCGGGTGCCTTATCTAATGAGTTATGACGTGTTAATACAATACCTGAATACCCTGGCTGTATCCAACGGGTTTTATCCGGAGGAGATTTTCCCTGAAATAGCTTCCACCTTTTGTTTTCAGGGAATTTCTGAAGATGAATGGACCTGGATCCTGAACTTTATCACGAAGGGCAGTCAAAGTTTACAGGCCTATGACGAGTACAAAAAAGTGGAGGTGGAAGAAGATGGTAAATTCAAGATAAATAACCGCGGGGTGGCTATGCGTCATCGCTTACAGATAGGCACTATTGTGAGTGACGCTATGCTAAGCGTAAAATACATCAAGGGTGGATATATTGGTACCATGGAAGAATGGTTTATATCAAAGCTTAAACCCGGAGATGTTTTCACTTTTGCCGGCCGTAATCTCGAATTGGTACGAATTAAGAATATGCAGGTACTGGTAAAAAAATCTTCAAAAAAAACCGCGAAGGTACCTAGCTGGATGGGAGGCAGAATGACCTTCTCTGCGCAAATGAGCGAATTACTGCGTGAAGAGCTCTATACCGCAGCTACCCTGAGGGATGGAGAAAAACGCTCTAAGGAGTTAATGGCGCTACAGCCTATTTTCCAGAGACAGCAAAAAGATTCTATAATTCCAAAAAGCGACGAGTTTCTTATTGAGACCTTCAAGACACGGGAAGGTTATCACGCCATTTTTTATCCCTTTGAAGGCAGGTTCGTGCATGAGGCCCTTGGTAGTCTGCTGGCTTACAGGATTAGTCTATTGTCCCCAATAAGTTTTTCTATCGCTTTTAATGACTATGGCTTTGAATTACTATCAGACCAGGAGATCGATATGCAGCAGGTACTGGATAATAACCTGTTTTCTTCTGAATTTTTGATGGAAGACCTTTATAAAAGTTTAAATGCGACCGAAATGGCGCGTAGAAAATTCAGGGATATCGCGGTGATCACCGGTTTGGTATTCACGGGCTATCCTAATAAACTGGTAAAAAGCAAACATTTACAATCTAATTCACAGCTGCTCTTTAGTGTATTCAGGGATTATGAAAAGGATAACCTGCTGTATCAGCAGGCGTTTAGAGAAACCTTTGAACATCAGTTGGAAGAAGGAAGGTTGCGTATGGCCTTGGATCGCATTGACGATCAGGAAATCGTCTGGAAACAATGTGCAAAACCTACCCCATTTTCATTTCCAATCATAACCGACCGGTTAAGAGAAAAATTATCTTCAGAAAAAATAGAGGACCGGATCAGGAGGATGTTAAAGCAGCTGGAAAATTAATTGTCTTTCAGTTGTTTATCCAGGTAATTTCTAACCAGCTCTGTAGTAACTCCAAATGCGATATGCGCAAAAAGCTCGTTCATCTGCATTCTTATAGGTACATCTGTAGGCTTTGGTTCCAGTCCAAGAATGGGTAAAGAAGACTCGTGGGTAGAGGCCCAGGTGGTTGCACCAAAGATAACCCCGTCCATAGGTCTTAATCCGGGCCGGTCTTTCTTACCATATCCATAAGCCGCACCAAGAGAACCGCCTACTGGTATATTTACCAGTTGCTCTGCAATCGCTTCGTTCTGGGTGCTAATAGGTGTGCCGGTGATCTTAGTGGATAGTTCATCGACTATCTTGATCTGGGCTGAGCGTTGTTCGATCTTTCTAACGGGAAGAAACTGTTCTATCAGGCTTTTAACGGCCGACCCGGCCAGCCCGCCTACGAATCCTGCGACCAGGCTGCGAGAGGTGTTGGACATGTATGAATCTTTCTGAAAAAAAGTACTTACGCTCATAATCTGTTTCATTTTGTTGTGGAATAAAACTATTTATTCGTCTTCTTTTGTCCAATCATTTAACATGTATTTGGCATTGCACCGCCAAATTTGATATTTTTGAATATGAGTGAAAAACTACACGTAGCCTTTATTCAGCCAGATCTTAAATGGGAAGATGCTGAGTCCAACAGGAAATTGCTTTCAGAGCAAATAGAGAAATTATCTGAGGGTGTTGACTTAATTGTTCTGCCCGAAATGTTCACCACCGGGTTTAGTATGAATGCGAAGCCACTCGCTGAACAAACCGAAGGAAAAACCCTCTCGTGGATGAAAGACCATGCCGGGAAGAGGTCTTCGGCCATTACCGGGAGTGTGATCATTGAGGAAGATGGGAAGTATTTTAACCGGTTATTCTTCGTTTTTCCAGATGGAACTTATAAAATCTATGATAAGCGTCACACCTTTACCCTGGCTAAAGAAAACGAAACTTATACCGCGGGAAGAGAAAGGCTTATAGTGGAATTTAAAGGCTGGAAGATCTGCCCATTGATCTGTTATGACCTGCGGTTCCCGGTCTGGGCAAGAAATACTGTAGATTACGACCTGCTAATTTATGTGGCTAACTGGCCTAAAAAAAGGGTGGATGCCTGGGAGGCTCTGTTAAAAGCTAGAGCTATAGAAAATATGAGTTATTGTATAGGGGTGAACAGGACCGGGGAAGACGGCGACGGTTATATCTATAACGGCCACTCTGCCATCTATGATCCCCTGGGAAAAAACTTAACCGGTGCCGCCAGGGAAGGGGAGTTCCATGCCGAATTGATCCTCGATAAAGGTGAAATGCTCGAAATTAGAAGTAAATTAAAATTCCTTCAGGATCGGGATTCCTTTAATCTTTTAATCGAATAGTCTCATTCCAGTCCCAATTTGGCCTGATATCCAGGGTGTCACTGAAGTAACGTATTTGCTCGGGCTGGCGCTTTTTTAAGTAATTTCCGGTGTCCCATTTTCTGTTGGCATTACGGTCTGAAATGACCCTCACCAGGAATTTTCCAGGGGTGAGGTATCTAAACGTGAATTTATTATAGTCTTCTGAATATTGCTCTTCAATCACCTCTCCCTTAAGGTTGGTAAGCTGAACCACTACAGGGTAGGATTCTATATTCTGTATGGTAAGTACCACGGTTCCAAATTCAGAAAGGGCTTTTGTTCGTACACTTTTAATGATGGTATCGTTGGTTTCCAGGAACAGGTCTGTGATCGCACCCGGTAAGGCTATGACCTCATAGGTGTTTTCTGGAGATTTATTGAATTTGACCACCAGCTCATTCTTAAGGCTGTTGAATTCTGTGGTGAAATCAACGCTGGCTGAATCTTTGTCCATTATCGAGATCTTTTCATCCATATGTTCCAGAATGGGAGTGTTTGCTTTGAATTTGAGATCCTTATTCATAGACCCTGTTTCTACAGTCACCATCAGGGAATCTCTTTCCATCTTGGATAATCTGGCCAGTAAAGTATCCCGTGTTTTAGGAGTGACGATCTCGAATTGAAGACTGTCTGACTCTGGTTTTATATTATACCAATAATAGAGACTGTCGCTCTTAGCGTCTTTAATTATCCTGTACGCGTAACCTTCTGGGATTGGATTTAGAAGATTAATAGACAGACTGTCAAGGTTAGTTGAACCTTCATATCCAAATAAGATCTTATTTCCTTTCAGCATACTTGGACGCTTTGGTACAAAGTCCAGTTCTTCCTTGAAGACTGTAATTTCAAATGTACTATCTGTTGGAATGCTTATATTATCTGCGATAAATCCAATTTTTTCATTTTTAGGATTATAGAGATAATTGTCATTTTTATCAAGAAGCCCAACCATTCTGTAAGTACCGGCTTTTAGGTTTTCGAGGGAAAAATTAAAGGTACTATCCTGGGAATAGGTCACATATCGCGGGGTCTTTTTAAAAACTATAGAATCTGTAAAACTTGAATCTATTTCATACAACATGACCGAGACAGGTGCTTTGGGTTCTTTTAACTGGGCATCGCGAACTGAACCCGAAATGGAGAGGGAATCGATAAAATCGCCGGTAGAGAAAACATATTTGAAGTAGTCGTAAGGATTGGATTCATTATTATCTACAATACTCCTTCCAAAGTTGATGGTATAGGTGGTATTCTCCTCTAACGTATCAAAGATCTCGATCTTGATATCCTTCCTGGCCGAGCCCAGGGGCATGATATTCGGTTTTGGATCCATGGGAGGAGAAATTATAATCTGCTGTTGAGGTTTCTCCAGTTTTATATATTCATCAAAATAAATGCGGATCTCATCGGCATCAAAATTCGTAGAATAATTTTCGGGATTCGCTCTTAAGAATTTAGGAGGTTCCTCATCGATGGGTCCACCTTCAGGCATACCTTTTTTGGCACAATGAACCATGGTTAAAAGTAGCGTTAGAACTAGTACGAATCCTGGAATCCTTTTATACATAAGATGAAAACTGAAATCTTTTAGCAAAGAAACAATTATTTTAAATTACATCGCAATGCCAAATTGGTTACAGCTTATTGGGTTAAATAAATTTAACATCCTGTAAGGGAATCTCTTAAATCATAATTGGTAAATAGGAGTGAAAATTAATTCCTTAAATCCATATAAAAATAAAATTGTAAAACATTAATAATCAATATAATATGATGAAATTTAACTGCTAATTTCTCTCTATAAATATGATTTTTAATTAATTTTAATCCGGAAAATACTGGTGATATAAAAACCAGCTAGGGAGATGATTTTCAAGAGATTTTATCCCT
>JBFGDP010000184.1:0-5025 GCA_041580575.1 Christiangramia sp. | reverse complement strand
TTCGGCATCTTTAGAAGGAACTTCAGCTTTCTCCTTTTTTACTTTAGGAGCTTTGTCTGACTTCTCTTCTTTTGAAGCTTTTTCTTCTTTCTTCTTAGAAGACTTTTCAGATTTTCTTTCAGAAAGACCTTCTACGATAGAATCTGCAACGTAAGAAACAACTTTGCTAATAGATTTAGAAGCATCGTCGTTAGATGGAATTAGATAATCAACCTCACGTGGATCGGAGTTGGTATCTACCATCGCAAAAATTGGAATGTTTAGTTTTTGTGCTTCTTTGATCGCGATGTGCTCACGTGTAGTATCTACAACGAAAAGCGCAGCAGGAAGTCTTGACATGTCTGAGATAGAACCTAAGTTCTTCTCCAGCTTAGCTCTAAGACGATCAACCTGAAGACGCTCTTTTTTAGAAAGAGAGTTAAAAGTTCCGTCTTTCTTCATTCTGTCGATAGAAGCCATTTTCTTAACAGCTTTACGAATAGTAACGAAGTTGGTAAGCATACCACCAGGCCAACGCTCAGTGATATAAGGCATATTCGCCTTTTCAGCCTGTTCAGCAACGATCTCTTTCGCTTGTTTCTTGGTAGCTACGAAAAGGATCTTTCTTCCGCTTGCTGCGATCTTGGCAAGGGCTTCACCAGCCTCCTGCATTTTAGCAGCACTCTTATATAAGTTGATGATGTGGATACCATTACGCTCCATATAGATATACGGGGCCATGTTTGGGTTCCAACGTCTGGTTAAGTGTCCAAAATGAACACCAGCATCAAGTAATTCTTTTACTTCTACTTTGTTTGCCATTTTTGTAATAGTTTACGTTCTGTTGAGATAGCAACATTCAGGTGGCTACATTTAAGTACGGCCCTGACTGTTTAGATGCTAAACTAACTTCTGCCCGGCATGAACAGAATAACAACAAAAAATTAATTTTTTTATGAACTTCCCGGAAATCAATCCGGTAATAAGATTAACGTTTAGAGAACTGGAATTTCTTACGGGCTTTCTTCTGACCGAATTTCTTACGTTCTACCATACGTGGATCTCTAGTAAGAAGACCTTCTGGCTTAAGTGCGCCATGGTTTTCTTCGTCAAGCGCTACCATAGCTCTGGAAAGTGCTAGACGGATCGCTTCAGCTTGTCCGGTAATACCACCACCATATACATTAACTTTAATGTCGAAGTTACCTTCGTTCTCAGTTAACATTAACGGCTGGTTCACTTTGTATTGAAGTGTTCCGGTTGTGAAGTAATCATTAAGGTCTTTCTTGTTTACGGTAATGTTTCCTTTTCCTTCTGAAACATATACACGGGCCACAGCTGTTTTTCTACGGCCAATTTTGTGAATTACCTCCATTACTTAACGTCGTTTAAGTTAATAGTTTTAGGTTTTTGAGCTTCGTGATCATGTTCAGATCCTACATAAACCTTTAAATTTCTGAATAGTTCTGCTCCTAGTTTGTTCTTAGGAAGCATCCCTTTAATTGCCTTTTCCACAAGTCTCTCTGGACCTTTTGCGAATAATTCGGCAGCTGTCAGACTTCTTTGTCCACCCGGGAAACCTGTGTGACGGATGTATTCTTTCGCGTCCCATTTCTTTCCTGTTAAGTTGATTCCCTGCGCATTCAATACAATAACATTGTCTCCGCAATCAACATGTGGGGTGAAGTTAGGTTTGTGCTTTCCTCTAAGCAGGTATGCTACTTTAGAAGCAAGACGACCTAAATTTTGTCCGTCAGCATCTACCACAACCCATTCTTTGGTTCTGGTGGCTTTGTTAGCCGATACTGTTTTGTAACTTAATGTGTCCACACCAATTGATTTTACTAATTATTAAACATTCCAATCCCATTTACCCGAATCTCAATCGGGAAAACAGGGGTGCAAATGTACAATTATAAATTCATATAGCAAATAGCGGAAAGATTATTTTACATGCTTTGAAAGAGTTGATTTTCAGTGGAATCTGGTATAGCTGTTTTTGTTAATGGTATACCTCCGGTAGTTCTGGTCTTGTCAGGATTCTATTACTGCTTAAAGACGGAACAAGTAAACCTATATCGATTAATTACGTTAAAATTCGATTAAAGTCAATTTTAGTGTTAAAAAAGTCATAAAATTAACCTTCGGGGTTTAACTTTGACCTGAATTTAATGCCCCCGAAAAATGACTGACCTTTTTAATTTTAGACTTCCTGTTTTCCTGGTTTTGGTTGCCACTGTATTTTTTGGTTATAGTGTAGATGACTCAACTGAGAACATGGAGCTCAAGATAAGTAATGCTACGGCCATAACTAATAAGGATATGGTTGGTCACTGGTTGTTATCTGGTATGATCGCCGATGTAGCTGTAGATCTTGACGATGATAATGTCTCCAGTGAAAATCTTTTGAATGAAACAGATTGTTTTAACACAATGAGTATAACATTTAATAATGATGCTACGTTTATAACTAACAACGCCCAAATGACCTTTGAGTCTGGAGCAGCGCAAGATCAATTTTCCTGCCTGCCCGATAGAATGGATAACGGGAACTGGGAAGTTAGAAATGATAGCCTCATCCTAACCTTGCAGATCAATTCTTCTACCTATGTGCATAAAAAATTGATCAACCTGGAAAACGATAAGTTTTCCCTTGATATTACGAAGATCGAATCAGATCAGTATGTGAACGACCCGGGTAACACCAGGGCGTCACCTATAAGAATTTTAGAACTGGAGTATACCAGACAATAGGTTACCCGTTCTAATTGTAGTTTTAGTGTTAGTTGGAAAAACCTCACAGTTTAACTCTGTGAGGTTTTTTGTTTCAATCATGAACTGCCGCCGTTGTAACTGTAAAAGTATTTCTACCAATAAGCTCAAACTTCATTAATGCGCCTCCAGCCAGTTATCACCAATACCCAGGTCAACATCCAGTGGTACTTCCAGTTTATAGGCGTTTTCCATTTCAGATTTGATCATTTTCTGCACTTTTTCTAATTCATCCTTATGCGCATCAAAAACCAGTTCATCATGCACCTGTAACAGCATCCTGGTCTTATAATTTTCTTCTTTAAGTTTTTTATGGATATTGATCATGGCGATCTTGATAATGTCGGCTGCGCTTCCCTGGATTGGGGCATTCACTGCGTTGCGCTCTGCTGCTCCACGCACCACCTGGTTCCGGGAATTGATATCTTTTAGATATCTTCTTCGGCCAAGAACTGTAGAGACATAACCATGTTCTCGTGCAAATTCTACCTGGTCTGCGATATAACTGCTTAGTTTAGGGTAGGTCTTGTAATAGGTGTCGATCAATTCTTTGGCTTCACTTCTCGATAGTGAGGTCTGGTTGCTCAGTCCAAATGCGGAAACCCCATAGATGATCCCGAAATTCACCGTTTTGGCATTGCTTCGTTGTTCACGGGTGACTTCCTCCAGAGGCACACCAAAAACTTTTGCCGCAGTAGAGGCATGAATATCTTCCCCGTTCTTAAAAGCTTCTATCATGTTGTCTTCCTCACTCAGGGCTGCTATAATGCGTAATTCTATCTGCGAATAATCTGCTGCCAGCAATACGTAGTTTTCATCTCGAGGCACAAATGCTTTTCTAACCTGTCTGCCACGTTCGGTCCTGATTGGGATATTCTGCAGGTTGGGATTGTTAGAACTCAATCGTCCCGTAGCGGCAGTAGTTTGAACATAATCTGTATGTACCCTGCCGGTAGTCTTTTCAACCTGGTTGGGTAAAGCGTCCACATAGGTGTTCTGAAGTTTTACAAGTCCGCGGTAATCCAGTACATGTCTCACGATCGCGTGTTCATCTGCCAATACTGAAAGTACATCTTCACTCGTAGAATATTGCCCGGTCTTGGTCTTTTTAGGTTTTTTTGAAAGCTCCAGTTTTTCAAAAAGGATGATTCCTAACTGTTTAGGAGAGCTGATAAGGAACTCTTCCCCGGCATCAGCATAGATCTTTTCTTCCAGGTCCTTGATATCTGAAGCCAGCGCCATGGATAAAGATTTTAAATACTCTTCGTCCAGCCTTATTCCTTCCAGTTCCATATCTGCCAGTACTTCTACCAAAGGGATTTCGATCTTGTCAAAAAGATCACGGGTTTTGGCTTCTTCTAATTCCTTTTCGAAGAAATTCTTTAGCTGAAAGGTGATATCTGCATCTTCTGCAGCATATTCTGTTTGTTTATCCAGGGCCACATCTCGCATATTTCCCTGGTTCTTTCCTTTCTTGCCAATAAGTTCAGAGATTGGCTGCGGAGTATAATTAAGATAAGTTTCTGCGAGAACATCCATATTATGGCGCATATCAGGATTAATAAGATAATGCGCGATCATAGTGTCGAACAAAGGTCCTTTTACGTCTACCTTATATTTGTCCAGTACTTTAATGTCATATTTCAGGTTCTGACCTATCTTTTCAATGTGTTCATTTTCGAAGAATTCCCTTAATTCCTCGATAAGGTTCTGAGCTTCTTCCTGGTCTTCAGGGAAAGGAAGATAAAATCCTTTTCCGGTTTCCCAGGAGAAGGCAATACCCACCAGTTCAGCTTCCAGCGGATTAAGACTGGTCGTTTCGGTATCAAAACAAACGCTCTTTTGTTTAAGGAGTCTTTCAATAAATATCCTTCGGGACATTTCAGTAGTTATAGCCTGATAGAAATGCGGTGTGTCAGAAAGGTTGGTCCTCGAAGAGGTGCGCTCTATTTCATCGGCATCGCCGCCAAATAATGAAAACTGACCGGCCCCGGCTGTAGATTGCGCATTTTGTCTCGCCGATGGTGAATTGGTTACCTGGGTTTGCGGAGCTTCTTCTTCACCACTGAACAATTTTATGAACTGGTCCTTAAGTCTTCTGAATTCCAGCTCTTCAAAAATTTCCTGCACTTTTTCTCCATCGGGCCTGGAAAGCTCATAATCTTCAGCATGAAAGGTTACATCACAATTGGTAAAAATGGTAGCAAGTTTTTTTGAAAGTCTTCCTAGTTCGGCATTATCACGAACCTTTTCTTTCATCTTCCCCTTTAGATC
>JBFGDP010000183.1:0-5099 GCA_041580575.1 Christiangramia sp. | reverse complement strand
TAACAGATACTGTTCACTAACCATCTGGTTTGCTGAAAGGTCACCACCGGCCATAACATAAGCCAGTTTGTTGGCGATCTTTTTGTCATGTTCGCTGATATACTTTCCTGCAGCCATTTGGTCTGTACCCACAAGGAATGCTCCCAATGCCTGTTTTCCAAGCACCTTAACATCCTTACGGGCGATTGGTTTGGTATATCCATTTTCAGCCATTAACAATGCCTGCTTTTTAGCGATCGCCAGTTGTCTGTCTGGATTAACCACCACTATATCTTTTCCTTTTTGAAGAAGTCCCAGGTCGTAGGCTTCGTACGCTGATGTTGAAACCTTGGCCATACCTATGGTCAGGAAGTTTTCTCTTAAACGGTTTAGCTGTACATCATCTTTCTGGAAGGTATCGGCTGCTCTAAGTGTCATTTCCTTAGTACCACCACCACCAGGGATCACACCTACGCCAAATTCGACTAGTCCCATATAAGTTTCGGCAGCAGCAACCACTTTATCTGCATGAAGGGATAATTCACACCCGCCACCAAGAGCCATGGCATGAGGTGCAGCTACAGTTGGTATGGACGAATAGCGCATTCTCATCATGGTATCCTGGAAATATTTTATCGCCATATTCAGCTCCTCATATTCCTGTTCTACTGCCATCATGAAGATCATCCCGATGTTCGCACCAACCGAGAAGTTCTTGCCATCATTGGCAACCACCAATCCCTGGTATTCTTTCTCGGCAATGTCTATAGCCTTGTTCAAACCATCAAGAACATCACCACCAATAGAATTCATCTTACTTCTGAATTCTAAATTTAGAATTCCATCACCAAGATCTTCTACGACTACACCGCTGTTCTTAAATACTTCTTTAGACTCCCTGATGTTATCCAGGATGATAAATGCATCCTGTCCTGGTATTTTAGCCTGTTTTTTCTCGTCTATATTATAGTAATAGGTGTTACCATCTTTAACTGTATAAAAACTCTCGCTGCCGCTTTCCAGCATTTCATTTACCCATGCAGCTGGTTCATAACCTTCTGCTTTCATCATCTCTATACCTTTTTGCACTCCTATGGCATCCCAGATCTGGAAGGGACCATGTTCCCATCCAAAACCAGCCTTCATAGCATCATCGATCTTATAAAGCTCATCTGAAATTTCAGGAATACGATTAGATACATATGCGAATAAGGCTGAAAATGTTTTCCTATAGAATTCACCGGCCTTATCCTTACCTTTTACCAGAACTTTAAAACGATCGGCAACATTATCGATGGTTTTGGTCATTTCCAGGGTAGCGAAAGATGCTCTTTTTTGATCCCTGTATTCCAGAGTATCAAGATCCAGAGATTTGATCTCGCTGGAGCCATCCTCCTTTTTAACTTTTTTATAGAATCCCTGTCCGGTTTTACTACCCAGCCATTTATTCTCCATCATGGTATTGATGAAGTCTGGCAGCGCATAAAGATCATGCTGCTCGTCATTAGGTACGTTCTCATATAGACCATTGGCCACATGAACAAGAGTGTCCAGACCAACCACGTCTACTGTCCTAAAAGTTGCAGACTTTTGCCGTCCAATCACAGGACCGGTAAGTTTATCTACTTCTTCGATGGTCATTCCCATGTCTTTTACCATATGGAAAAGGCTCATAATAGAAAAAATACCAACTCTGTTACCTATAAAGGCAGGAGTATCCTTTGCCAGAACGGCCTTTTTCCCAAGGAATTTTTCACCGTACATCTCCAGAAATTCAAGAACTTCAGGAGAAGTTTCTTTTCCTGGAATGATCTCAAATAATCTTAAATATCGTGGTGGATTAAAGAAATGGGTACCGCAGAAATGCTTTTTAAAATCTTCACTTCGACCTTCGGTCATGAAATTAATAGGAATACCCGAGGTATTTGAAGTAATAAGGGTTCCCGGTTTTCTATGTTTCTCCAGGTTTTCAAATACCTGTTTCTTAATATCAAGACGTTCAACTACAACCTCAATGATCCAATCTACATCTGCAACCTTATGAATATCGTCTTCAAGATTTCCGGTAGATATCCTGCTCACAAAATCCATATGATAAATAGGAGAGGGCTTGGATTTTACCGATGCCTGTAGACTATCATTGACAATACGATTGCGAACGGCCTTATCTTCTAAAGTTAAACCCTTTTTCTTTTCTTTTTCATTCAGTTCGCGGGGAACTATGTCCAGAAGTAATACCTCCACGCCAATATTGGCGAAATGGCAGGCAATACCGCTACCCATGATTCCGGATCCGACAACTGCTATTTTATTAATCCTTCTTTTCATTTTTTGGTTTTTATAGTTTTATCTGATACTAATTTCTTCTGTATAAATCTTCTTATCACTAATTAGCTCTAATATGGTATTAGCGACATCAATAAAAGTTTTCAGATCTTTGTCTGAAACCGATTCCTTCACTGCTTCATCAAATCTAAGAACAACTCTTTTGGAATAATCTCTCATTTCCTTACCAAATTCGGTAAGGTGAATAAGCACACTGCGCCCATCATCTGGATTTTTTTTCCTGATTATGAGTCCTTTTTCTTCCATAGTTTTCAGGATCCTGGAAAGACTGGTAGCTTCCATACCCATTTTGGGTCCAAGTGATGTAGATGGGGTGCCTTCTTCAGGGTCAATGCTCAATAAAGCGAATCCTGTGGCCATGGTACTTCCTGCTTTACCGGCTTCCTCGTTATACATCTTGGAAACCGCCATCCAGGTCGCACGCAAAACATAATCTATAGTCTTTTCTTTCATTTGGAATTTGAATGATCCCAAAGTTAGGAAAAAATATTATGCATGCATAATAAAATTAGTTATAAAATATTAAAATCCTGAATTTTAGGCCTTAATATTCTTAAAACAAAAAAACTCCTCTGGTCGGGAGGAGTTTTTTTTATCATATTCTTAATGTAATTTTAGAATCGGCCGTATAATTTTTCATACAGATCCTTATATCTTTCTTTAATTACCCTTCTTTTTAATTTCATAGTAGGAGTAAGGTGTCCATCATCTATGGTCCATGCTTCTGGGGTTAGTTCAAATGTTTTGATCCTTTCCCACTTTCCGAACTTTTGATTATAAAAATCTATTTCCTCCTGGATGCGCTCTTTTACCAGTTTGTTATTAGAAATATCTCTTTCTGAACCACTGCCAAGATCGATATTTTTGCGTTTTGCCCAGTCGGTAATAAATTCAAAATTGGGTTGCACCAGGGCAGAAGGCATTTTTTCACCATCACCAACAACCATGATCTGCTCGATAAAACGTGATTGTTTCATTACGTTCTCGATGATTTGTGGAGCTACATATTTTCCACCAGAGGTTTTGAACATTTCCTTTTTCCTGTCTGTGATCTTCAGGAAACCATCTTTATCAATCTCACCAATATCACCAGTATGAAAGAATCCATCACCATTAATCACTTCCCGGGTTTTTTCTTCATCCTTATAATAACCTCTCATGATATTAGGTCCTTTGGCAAGGATCTCTCCATCTTCGGCAATTTTGACTTCTACATTATCGAGTACTTTACCTACGGTTCCAATTCTAAATCCGTAATTGCGTTCATCATTTACCGAAATAACCGGAGATGTTTCTGTCAATCCATATCCTTCCATTACCGGTATTTCTGCCGCTGCAAACACTCTGGCTAACCTAGGCTGCAAAGCCGCACTTCCTGAAACGATCAATTCAATGTTACCGCCCAAACCTTCTTTCCATTTTGAAAATATTAGTTTTCTGGCAAGCTTTAGTTTGGTTTCGTACCACCAGCCATTTGCGCCGTAGGGTTCGTATTCCAAACCTAATTCCACAGCCCAGAAAAATAGTTTTTTCTTAATTCCGTCCAGGGCAGTACCCTTAGCTATGATCTTATCATACACCTTTTCCAGTAAACGTGGGACCGCACTAATAACATGAGGTTTAACCTCTTTAAGGTTATCACTTATCTTTTCAATGGATTCAGCAAAATAGATAGATACAGAATAGTATTGATATAGATAAAGGATCATTCTTTCAAAGATGTGACACACCGGTAAAAAACTTAATGCCACATAAGTTCCCTTTTCAAAAGGAACTCGCGGCGCACTACCCAGTACATCACTCACAATATTTTTATGACTAAGCATAACACCTTTTGGCCTTCCGGTGGTTCCCGAAGTATATATTAAAGTAGCCAGGTCATCTGGTTGTACGGCAGCTTTTAATTTTTCAACCTCATCCTGGTTTGATTTATCTTCACCGCTTTTTAAAACCTCGGTCCAGTTTCTGCATCCGGGGATCTCATCAAAGCTAAAAACTTCCTTGAGTTGAGTAGTACCTTTAATACGGTTTACCTTATCTAAAACTTCCTTGTCTGAGACAAAGCAATAAATAGATTCACTATGATTTAAAACGTACGCATAATCTTCCTCTGAGATCGTAGGATAAATAGGTACATTCTGGGCTCCTAACTGGAGTATTCCAATATCCATAACATTCCATTCTGTCCTGTTATTTGTAGAGATTACAGCGATCTTATCATTAGGCTTGATACCTAATTTTAATAGTCCCCGGCTTATGGCATTTGCCTGATCTATGTATTCTTGGGTTGAAAGGATTTTCCATTCATCACCATACTTGGTAGCTAGAGATTCTTTTAATGGAAAATTTTCAAGCTGATAGTAAGGAAAGTCAAAGAGTCGTTTTATTTCATTCATCAAATTGAATAATTTATGGATATGCCTTGCAAAATAGCAAAAAAGCGGCCTATTACAAATGGATACTTCAAAAAAAAAGGGATGTTTTTAACATCCCTTTAATATAACTTGTAAAATTTTCTTCTTATTGCTTGTTTTCCAGCCATTTTCTGGCATTAACGAATCCTTCAAGCCATGGAGAAATTTCATCAGTTCTTCCCTCTGGATAGTAAGCCCAGTTCCATTGGAAGGTAGATCGCTCTAAATGAGGCATCATTACCAAATGCCTACCTGTATCATCGGTAAGTACCGCCGCATTAAAATGAGACCCGTTGGGATTAGCCGGATAACCTTCGTAACCATATTTACCCACTATATTATATTTTTCCTCCTCGTATG
>JBFGDP010000182.1:0-5113 GCA_041580575.1 Christiangramia sp. | reverse complement strand
CAGCTGCAGACATCAGATAAAAGATGGTACAGGTAGGGTAGCTTTGCATCCCGTTACCATCTTACGCAACGCCATAAGAAAACATCCCTAAAATTCAATGTTAATACTTCCTAAAAATTAAGACAAGGCAATCCAAAAATTATAAATTTAGCCTGTTAAAAATAATAATTGCACGATAGATTCACCTAAAATCTACAATGGAGCAAAACCACCGAATAAAAGAACTTGAAGAAGAGCTGCTGAGAACCAGAAATGAGATCAAAAGGCTTAAACTACAATCGCGATCCCAAAAGGAGGAACTTCGAAATTCAGTTATAGATAATATCCATCTGCCCCTACTGGTATTGGATAAAGATCTAAGAGTCCTTTTTGCCAATAAAAAATATCATGAATTTTACGGAACCACGGCTAATGAAGTAGCAGGAACGCTAATTTATAAGTTGGGAAATGGTTTATGGGATAATACCCAGTTAAAGGACATACTGGAAACTATATTACCCTCTAAATCGAGTATGAACAACTTTGAATTAAAGTATAAGAATGAAAAAGGTGAAGAGAGATATAAATGTTTAAATGCTGCTGAGGTCCAGTTAAAGGGTTCTGATGAAAAATATATTCTGCTCTCCATTGAGGATAATACAGATAAGAAACTTGCCGAATTAAAACTTAAAAAAAGCGAACATCGGTATAAAGAAATGATCCATTCCTCCAATTCTTTGATTGCCATTTTGAGAGGACCTGAAATGGTTGTTGAAACCGCCAATAAGTCTATCAAGAAAATCTGGGGAAAAGGAGACAATGTTGAAGGGAGATCTCTCTTTGAGGTCCTCCCCGAAATTAAAGAACAGGGAATGCCCGAGCTTTTTGAAAAAGTTTATTCCACTGGGGAACCATATACTGCTAAAGAACGACCAATTAAACACGAAAAGGATGGTAAACTGGACCTTCGCTTTTTCAATTTTATATACCAGCCGCAACGGAATCTGGATGGAGATATAGAAGGTGTTTCTGTAATAGCCAACGATGTTACTAAGCAAGCGCTTCTAAATCGAAAGATTAGAAAAAGTGAACGCGAATTCAGGGAGCTGGTTAATTTTATGCCACATAAGATAAGTATGTCAGATCCTGATGGTAATGTGATCTTTTATAATAAAAGCTGGCTCGATTATGTTGGAAAAGAACACGAAGAATTTGTAAATGAGCCCTGGCCACTCATGATCCATCCCGATGAGCGAGACAAGGTAAAAGAAGAGGTAGATCATTGTCTTACTACCGGTTGCGACCTGGAAATGGAAATGCAAATTATAGATCGGTATGGGGAATATAAATGGCATCTATGCAGGGCTACCCCTATAAAGGATGAAGAAGGGAAAATTACTTCCTGGCTTGCTTCCAGTACCGAGATCCAGAAATTAAAAGAGGAAGAACAGCGAAAGGAAGATTTTCTTAAGCTGGTAAGTCATGAACTTAAGACCCCGGTTACCTCTATCAAAGGATATGTACAGTTACTATTATCAATTCTAAAGGAAGAATCTGAAAAAGAAGAAGGCATACCCGTAAAACCCTATTTAAAAAGAATAGAGGGCCAGGTAGAAAGACTTATCAGGTTGATTTCTGAAATGCTGGATCTATCCAGGATTGAACAGAATGAGCTAGAATTACAAATGACTGATTTTAATATCAATGATCAGGTTGAAGAGATTATCGAAGACCTTAAGTATTCCAATAAGGACATACAAATAGATATCCAGCACGATTACAAAGGCACCTTAACAGCAGATCGTGACAGGATAGGGCAGGTGATCATAAATTTTGTAACCAATGCTTTAAAGTATTCCCCAGATGGCAACCGGGTGGATATTAGAATATTTAAAAATAAAGAAGATCATGTGGCTGTAAGCGTAAAGGATTATGGTATTGGCATCGATGAAAAAGAGCAACAGCAGATCTTTAAGCGATTTTACCGGGTTGCCGGAAATAAAGATGATACCTATGCAGGTTTTGGGATAGGCCTTTACTTATCCAGCGAAATTATCGAAAGGCATAAAGGAAAAATCATGGTGAAAAGCACCATAGGAAAAGGATCTACCTTCACATTTACATTACCCTTAAATCAAAATTAAATAATGGCAAAAATTTTAATAGTTGACGATGATCAAACTATAGGCTTTATGTTAAAAGATATCCTTGAGTTCAATGGTCATGAGGTCTTTGTATCTCAGCAACCAAGGGAAACAAAAGATAATATTCTTAAACATAAAGTAGATATAATCCTTTTAGATAAATTAATTTCTGGGGTAGACGGTACCGATATTTGCCAGGAGCTTAGCAAGGACCAGGAGGTATCCAGTGTCCCGGTGTTAATGATGTCTGCCCTTCATAATGTTGGTGAGATATGTAAGGAAGCAGGAGCGACAGATTTTTTATCGAAACCATTTGATATGGAAACCTTGATCAATAAAGTCAATAATATACTTTCAATGCATTCAGGTAAAGCATAATTGATTACAATATTCTTCTGGATTTTGTTCTGAAAGTGATGATTCATATTAAATAGGAATCCATTTTTAAATATGTAGTTAAAAATTTACATTTGTTCAAAATCGTATAGATGCCCGGAAATACCTTTGGTAAAATGTTCAAATTGACCACTTTTGGCGAGTCACACGGTCTCGCGATTGGTGGAGTCATAGATGGTTGTCCTGCAGGGCTGGAATTAGATATAGAAAAGGTTCAATTAGATCTGGACAGGAGAAAGCCGGGTCAATCGGCGATTGTCACCCAGCGTAAAGAACCCGATACCGTTGAATTTTTCTCCGGTATTTTTGAAGGGAAGACAACCGGGACTCCTATAGGATTTCAAATAAAGAATGCCAATCAAAAATCCCGGGATTATTCGCACATCAAAGATACTTATCGTCCCTCGCACGCAGATTATACCTATGACGAGAAATATGGTGTTCGCGACTACCGTGGAGGTGGTAGGTCTTCAGCGAGGGAGACTGCCTGCAGAGTGGTTGCCGGAAGCATAGCCAAACAATTGCTCCCAGGCATCCAGTTCAATGCTTTTGTATCTTCTGTTGGAAAAATAGAATTACAAAAACATTATTCTGAATTGGATTTTTCAGAAATCGAAAATAACCCGGTTCGTTGTCCCGATCCTCAACTTGCAGCTCAAATGGAAGCATATATACGCGAGGTAAGGGCTGAAGGCGATACAGTTGGAGGTGTGGTGCAATGTGTCATTAAAAATGTTCCTAAAGGCCTTGGAGAGCCTGTTTTCGACAAACTGCATGCAGAGCTTGGCAAAGCTATGCTCTCCATCAATGCTGTTAAAGGTTTTGAATATGGTAGTGGTTTTGAAGGGACAGGTATGAGAGGCAGTGAACATAATGATCAATTTAATACCGATGGTACTACCAGGACAAATCTAAGCGGAGGAATCCAGGGTGGTATCTCCAATGGGATGGATATCTACTTTAGGGTTGCCTTTAAACCTGTGGCTACACTTATTCAAAAGCAACAAACCATAAATTCAAAAGGAGAGGAAGTCGAAATGCAGGGGAAGGGTAGACATGATCCATGCGTGGTTCCAAGAGCCGTACCTATCGTTGAGGCAATGGCAGCACTTGTAATCGCCGATTTCTTCCTACAAAACAAAACATCAAAAGTATAATTATAAGTATACCTGTAAAATGAAAAAACTTGCACTGCATTGGCAGATCTTATTGGGAATGGCCGCCGGGGTTGTTTTTGCTCTTATCATGACTAATTTTAGCTGGGGAGCAGATTTTGTTGGCGACTGGATAAAGCCGTTTGGTAATATTTTTATCAATGCACTAAAGTTGATCGCCGTTCCTTTGATCCTGGCTTCCCTTATTAAAGGGATTTCAGACCTCAAGGATATTTCAAAGCTATCTAAAATGGGGACACGTACCATCGCTACTTATATTATCACCACGATAATAGCAGTTTCCATAGGACTTGTCCTGGTGAATGTTATAGGCCCCGGGCGAACTATATCTGAGGATACACGTAGCGACCTTATAGCAAGTTACGAGGGCGATGCCTCGGTAAGAATCTCTGATGCTCAGAAACAAAAGGAAGCAGGTCCATTGCAGGCCCTGGAAGATCTCGTTCCTAGCAATATTTTTGGTGCCGCCAGCGATAACTCGAACATGTTACAGGTGATATTCTTCGCAATTTTCTTTGGAATTGGATTGATCCTTATCCCCGAAAAAACTGCAAAACCGGTAAAAGATTTCTTCGATGGTTTCAACGAAGTCATCCTGAAGATGATAGATATCATAATGCTCACCGCTCCTTTTGGTGTATTTGCATTACTGGCCGCGCTGGTAGTAGAATCACCAAGTGCAGATCTTTTTGCCGCTTTGGCCATGTATGCACTTACGGTGCTTATAGGCCTGGCATTGATGATTGGAGTATATGTGCTTTTAGTGTGGATTTTCACAAAAAATACTCCTTCATTTTTTATTAATGGAATAGCCCCGGCACAATTATTAGCTTTTTCTACAAGTTCAAGTGCCGCTACTTTACCCGTGACTATGGAGAGGGTAGAAGAGCACATGGGAGTACATAAAGAAGTGACCAGTTTCGTGCTGCCCATCGGGGCAACTATAAATATGGATGGAACAAGTCTATACCAGGCCGTAGCTGCGGTATTTATTGCCCAGGCCTTTGGAATGGACCTTTCATTGGGAGCACAGTTAGGAATTATTGCGACCGCTACTCTTGCCTCTATAGGCTCTGCCGCAGTACCCGGAGCGGGGATGGTTATGCTGGTGATCGTTCTGGCGCAGGCAGGAATACCCGAAGCCGGTTTGGCATTGATCTTTGCTGTAGACAGACCACTGGACATGTGCAGAACAACGGTAAATGTTACCGGAGATGCCGCAGTTTCTTTAATGGTAGCGAAATCTGTAGATATGATGGGACCGCCCAACGTAAAGAACTGGGATGATGATTATCATCCGGAGGCAGAAACTATAACCGAAACTGAAAAAGTTTAGTATAAGAGAATTATATGTTATAAAAAGGAGAGCACGTCTGTATCTCCTCTAAACCAAAATTCCCGGGTTGATCTACATAAGAT
>JBFGDP010000181.1:0-5124 GCA_041580575.1 Christiangramia sp. | reverse complement strand
TAGCAGGCTTAACAATGTAGCTGAATTTGCAGAAGGACGAACCCGCATCATGATCGCTACAGATGTGATGGCGCGTGGTCTGGATATCGAAAATGTCTCGCACGTTATTAACCTGGACACTCCGCATTACCCTGAAAATTACATGCACAGGATTGGTAGAACCGGTCGTGCAGAGAAAAAAGGGGTTGCTATTATATTCAAGACTGAAAAGGACGAGGAGAATTTTGATAAGATCGAAGCACTCATGGGCATGGAGATTCCTGAGTATGAAATTCCTAAAAACGTAAGTATTTCGAATGTTCTTATTGATGAAGAAAAGCCACGGGCTATAGAGATCAATAACCCACATTCAGATTCTGTAGAAGCCGGACCGGCCTTTCATGAAAAGAAGGAAAAAAATAAAAAGGTAAATCTTGGTGGCTCGTATCGCCGGGAAATAGCCAAAAAGTATAAAAAACCTAAAACGCGTGGCGACAAGAACGCCAACCGAAGAAGGAAAAAATAAAGAAGCAAAAAAGGAGCGCCACGGCGCTCCTTTTGGTTTTATAATCTTAATGTGAAGGTCATCCTGAATTCATTTCAGGATCTCAAATAATTGATATCAATATGAGAAGCTGAAACTCCCGAAGGATCGAAACAGCCTGACAAAAGCACCGAGGTTTAAATTACCTCTCACTAAGTTCTATTTTTCTTCTTTGCTGCTTTGGCTGCACGCTTCTCTTTTAAGCTCAACACCGGCTCTTTTTTAGCCGAATTCTTTGAAGGTGATTTTTCTTTTGACATGATTTCTATAATTAGAATTAACTACTAAATGTAGTAAAAGGTTTACTAATAATCCCGATTAATGAATGGAATTAAATATTCTAATTGCAGTCTTAATTTATATCACGCATAAATGCCTAAAAGATCGTTTTAAATTATTTAGCCTTTTTCAAAAAAATGGAGAGAAGAAAACGGCCATTATTATTTCTTGAAATTATACCAATAAATCGCTTAACACTTAGCTTATCCAAAGCATATGCGAAAACAGAACCTCCCAAACTCCATCTGTCAACTTATATATTACTATATTTCCGCTCCCATTTTCAAAACCATTCTGTTTCTCCCAATAAAATATTCCAAATTTTTCATTTTGAAAATTGGTAAAAATATAAGGTTTGCTCAAAAATAAAATTCCATGAGAATTTTCATCCCTCTTCAACAAACCAGATTTGGAGATAGTTTTCGAATTTCCTAACAGTTCTCTTTCTCTAATTCTTCCTTCAGCAGGATTGTTCAGATAATTAACTATTTTTCTTAAATCCTCTTTTGAAAATTGTACTATAAAGTCTATAGGTTCTACATTAAAGCCCTGATGAAAATTATTCCAGGTTTCATGATGTAAATAAGCATTGAAATTCTCCTCAACTACATCGTCTGGCACCTGTATGAATTTCTTAGAAATCAATTCCTTCTTACCATGCAAAAAGTCATTTATTATGTGGTATTCAGATGAATAGTTTTGAAGTTCTTCCTGAAATGCTTTCTTATTGAATAATGGGACCTCGATTTCTCCCATATACTCCCATTTTTTATTGGCTTTCCGCTGGACTACAATTCTAGCATTCATAGGAGAGCGTGAAAAATCCTGATATACAAAAGCATAGAAAGAGGAATCCTTTGCTTGCTGTATGATTGGAAATGATTCTTTTAATCTATCCTTTTGAAATACAATTTGAGAAGATAATTTTTCCCTATTTAAATCTACTTCTTCTATCTCATCTAGATTTTTCTTAAGATTAGCTATTTGAGCGGAGTCAAATATAGATTCAAGACTTTTCTGCTTATAACCCGATATCTTTAAATCCCAATAGGGCTTATAGTTAGAAACTATAGATTCATAGTTGAAATAATCTTTTGCAAATTCTATGGAATTTGGATCTACGGTAACTGAATCGGTATAATGTTTAAAAGGATAATAACTATTAGATTCATTATAGAACTGGTAGCCTAATTCTAATTGTTCTTGAGATAGCTGTGCATAATTTGGCTGCAATAGCCAGAATAATAAAAATGTCAGGAAGATTTTTAAATGCATTCCGCTAAAATAAAAAAACCCGAACGATTTAACGTCCGGGTCTAAAAATTTTGTAATATAAACTTTTTAAATATGTAATGCCCTATTTTCAGTCGCTGCTAGGGCTGCTTCCTTAACCGCTTCAGCATATGTTGGGTGAGCATGGCTCATCCTGGCAATATCTTCTGCCGAGGCTCTGAATTCCATCGCTGTCACCGCTTCAGCAATAAGATCTGCTGTTCTGGCTCCAATCATGTGCACTCCAAGTACCTCATCGGTCTTTTCATCTGCAAGAATCTTTACCAATCCGTCAATATCACCACTGGCTCTGGAACGACCAAGGGCACGCATTGGGAATTTCCCTTCCTTATATTTAACTCCTTCTTCCTTCAATTGCTCCTCTGTTTTACCAACCGCAGCAACCTCTGGCCAGGTATATACTACTCCCGGGATAAGGTTATAATTTATATGTGGTTTCTGGCCAGCCATTATTTCAGCAACCATGGTACCTTCTTCTTCAGCTTTATGAGCCAGCATGGCTCCCCGCACTACATCACCAATAGCATAGATATTCTCTACGTTCGTTTGTAGATGATCATTCACTTTAACTCTTCCTTTATCGTCCAGTTCAACTCCTGCTGCTTCGGCATTCAGTCCATCAGTGTAAGGACGACGACCTACTGAAACCAGGCAATAATCACCTTTTAGTTCGATCTCTTTATCCTTCTTATCATCAGCTTTTATAACGATCTCATCGCCGTTTCTCTCAACAGATTTCACTTTCGTGCTGGTATGGAATTTAATTCCCTGCTTCTTCAAAACTTTCTGAAGTTCTTTTGAAAGTGCACTATCCATAGTTGGAATAATACGGTCAAGGAATTCAACAACGGTAACTTCAGCGCCAAGTCGACGATAAACCTGACCAAGCTCAAGCCCAATAACTCCACCACCTATAACGATCATATGCTTTGGAACTTCTTTAAGCTTCAAGGCCTCTGTTGAAGTGATCACTCGCTCTTTATCTAACTCTATAAAAGGAAGGTTCGCCGGTTTGGAGCCTGTGGCGATGATCGTCTTTTTTGCCTCGATCGTTTGAATTTCACCATCTTTGTCGATGTTGATATGGGTCTTGTCTTTAAAAGATCCCAGACCTTCATAGACATCGATCTTGTTCTTATCCATCAGGTACTTCACCCCGTCGCAAGTCTGACTTACTACCGAAGATTTACGTTCCATCATTTTTTCAAGATTCAGCTTTACTTCTCCAGGAATTTCAATCCCATGCTCTTCAAAATGCGCAATAGCATCATGATAATGGTGAGAAGAATCTAAAAGTGCCTTACTCGGGATACACCCCACATTAAGACAGGTTCCACCAAGAGTGGAATATTTTTCAATGATTGCAGTCTTCATACCCAGTTGGGCGCAACGAATGGCAGCTACATAACCACCGGGTCCCGATCCAATAACTGCAACATCATATGTACTCATAATTGTCTGTTTTTACTGATTTTTTAACAAATTGAACACAAAAGTACGACTATTCTCTACAATGACCAATGCAGGCAATTAGACATAATAAAATTTTAAGATTTTAAAAATTGATCGCGGTACTTTGCTTCACCTTATTTATGGTAAAAATACTTTTAGTACTCCCAATATGGTCCAGGCTGGTTAGCTTTGTCACCATAAATTCCCTGTAAGCGTCCATATCTTTCACCAGTACCTTCAGGATATAATCATAGTCACCACTTACATGCAGGCATTCGATCACTTCGGGCAGGCTGGTCACTTCCTGTTCAAATTTGGTTAGAAAAGTTTTTTTATGCTGAATTAATTTGATTTGGCACAACACCATAAAACCTTTATCCACGGTCTCAGGATTTACCAGCGCCACATACCTTGAGATCACCCCTTCTCTTTCCATTTTTTTGATCCTTTCGTAAATAGCTGTCACTGAAAGTCCCAGGTCATTTGCGATCTCTTTATTGGTCTTTTTACTGTCCTGTTGCAGGTGTTTCAGAATCCGTTTATCGATTTCATCTATTTTCATATACAGTTAAATTTTCTAAGAATCATCCATTAGCGCCCCAAATTTAGATTTTAATTCTTAAATATTATGAATCCATATATTTATATTCTACAAAAGTGAAATTACATTGATTTAATTACGGTTTATAGAGATATTTGATAATATAAAACCACATCTCATGAAATACAAACCGGCAGATCGCATTCAGGATCTACAATATTTTGGTGAATTTGGAGGAGTGAACCCTTCAATTTCAGATTCTTCCACCTATACTTTCCTTTCAGCAAAAACCATGTTTGATACTTTCGAAGGGAATGCTGAAGGTTGTTATTTATATTCGCGTCATTCTTCACCTTCCAATCTTTATTTAGGTGAAGCACTAGCTGCTATGGAAGGTACCGAGGCTGCAAATGTAGCTGCATCGGGAATGGGTGCAATAACTTCTGTCTTAATGCAATTATGCAATGCCGGTGACCACATTGTGTGCAGCAGAACTGTCTACGGTGGAACCTATGCATTTTTGAAAAATTTCGCACCCAAATTCGGGATCGAAACCACTTTTGTGGATATCACTAAACCTCTGGCAGTTAACGAGGCCGTTCAAAAAAATACTAAAGTTATCTATTGCGAGTCGGTTAGTAATCCGCTCCTGGAAATTGCCGACCTGGAAGCCCTGGCAAACATTTCTAAGGTTCATAATCTTAAACTGGTCGTGGATAATACTTTTTCTCCCCTGTCTATAAGCCCGGCTAAATTAGGGGCCGATGTTGTTATTCACAGTCTTACCAAATTCATCAACGGTAGCAGCGATACAGTAGGCGGAGTAGTTTGCGGAACCAAGGATTTCATCAATGAACTTAGAAATGTAAATGATGGTGCTGCAATGTTACTGGGACCCACCATGGATAGCCTGAGAGCAGCTTCTATTTTAAAGAACCTTAGAACTCTGCATATTCGAATGAAACAGCATAGCCACAATGCCATGTACCTGGCTCATAGATTTGAGCAGGATGGTTTCAAAACCGTTTACC
Source organism: Christiangramia sp. (assembly GCA_041580575.1). Lineage (GTDB taxonomy): Bacteria > Bacteroidota > Bacteroidia > Flavobacteriales > Flavobacteriaceae > Christiangramia. The sequence goes on along the minus strand of JBFGDP010000181.1, from coordinate 5 downwards.
CGGGG
>JBFGDP010000180.1:0-5134 GCA_041580575.1 Christiangramia sp. | reverse complement strand
TGCGCATTATAAAACGAATCCTCAGGCATATGAAATAAAAAAATACCGGGTGAATTCTAATTCTAAATTAGCACAGAGATCTGCGCCGGGAGGTGGGTACGCCATCAGTATTAAAAAGGCAGATACATCTGAGTTAAAGGGCTTAAAAAAACTTTAACGAGTAAAAGCCTGATCTGCTGATGTTTATTTGACGGTTTCAGGCTTTTTCTTTAATTTCAAGGAAGACTAAATCAAATCAACCCGATAAGGAATTTCATCAATGCCTAAAAAAACGATACTATTCCTGATCATCCTTTTCGCATTTAAAAGCCACGCCCAACGTTACCGGGATTATGAGATAGGGCCAATGCTGAATTATGAACATACGAGCTTATATGCCACAGATGATGTGTTCTATAGGTCGGGGGATGGTTTTTCCATCTCAGGTTTTGAACCCAGCTACGCCGCAGGTCTGTATTTTATCTACTATTTGAAGCCGAAGTTTGGCCTGGGAACAGAATTATATTTCCAGAGAACTACTTCTTCAGACCTTGAAGACGGGGAATATTATAATTCGGTAACCTTTATGCCATATATAAATTATGATCCGTTCAGGCAGATAAGCAACTGGCATTTTGGAGCGGGGATAGGCCTGGCTTTTATCCAGGAGGCTCCAGATTATGGTTCTTCTGTGAAGGAAGAGGATATAAGGGTTCTTACCATTCCTATGAAACTTTCTACCACCTATAGAATAAGAAATAAAGTATCATTTGAACTGGGCGCCCAGGTAGAATTATTTGAAGTAGTGAATGACCAGGTGCGCAGGGTGGCCCTGTTTTTTGGGTTGAAAGTTCCCTTTAACCGCGTTTTCTGGCGTTACCGTTAGTTTTAAAAAATACTTCGGAATACTTCTATAAGTCGCTGCACTTCCTCGCGTGTATTATAATGAACCAGGCTAACTCTCACCACACCGTTATGTTTTTCTAAACCTAAAGTTTCAATCAGTTTTTTCGCATAGAAATCTCCAAACCTGATCCCAATATTGTGCTTATCCACCTGCTTTACGATCTCATCGCTTTTAATGTCTTTATGAACAAATGAAATTGTAGGGACTCTCAGGTTCGCGTCTGCAGAAGTATTTCCTATGATCCTGATTTCCGGAATTTCCTTAAGATAATTCAGTAGGAGAGAAGCCAGCGTTTCTTCGTGAGCTGCGATAAGTTCGAAAGACTTATTTAATCTATCTGAAAAATTGTCTTCGTCATTATCAAAATGATGTTGGTATATATGATCATAATAAACTACTATCCCCTGTGTGGAATAGGTAAGCTCAAAATTGAAATTTCCCGGTTGTAATTTATAAGGGATAGACTCTTTGCCAATGAAATAGTGATTAAGCGAATCGAGCTTGCTTAACTCGTTATATTTTCCAAACATCACTGCTAAATGGGGGCCATAGGTTTTGTACCAGCTGAAAGTATAAAAATCTGCATCCAGGTTCTGAACATCTATTCTTCTATGTGGGGCAAAAGCCACTCCATCAACACAGACAAGGGCCCCGGCATTATGCACTTCCCTGGTGATCTCTTTAATAGGATTTATGGTACCAAGAACATTAGAGGTGTGGGTAACAGCAACCAGCCTTGTGCGATCGCTCAACAAATCTTTGAGGTCTGCAATATCAAGTTCCAGCCTTTCTTTATTAACTTTCCAGACCTTTACCTTGAAGCCCTGGTCCCTGAGATCCATCCATGGAGATATGTTCGCTTCATGATCTGTATCTGTTACGATGATCTCATCACCTTTCTGCCATGGTGTGCTTATGGTAAGACTTAAGATCCTTAATAGCATAGTGGTGGAGGAGCCTATAACGATCTCCTCATCCCTGTTTGCATTTAAAAGCCTGGCAATTTGCGAAGTCGCAATTTTTAATTTTTCTCCGGCCTCGGCTGAGACTTGATAAGAGGCGCCTAATTGCACATTATAATCTACCAGGTACTCACTTATGCGTTCAACAACTTTTCCAAGTGCCTGTGATCCTCCCGCATTGTCCATGAATGTGAAACCCCGGCCAAGAGCAGGAAATTGAGTTCGTATAAAATTCAGGTCTAATGTTTTATTTTTATCCTCCGTTCTCATGGATACAAAAATTTTTAGTGCGGGATCAATTTTGACGGCCAAGGTAACAATTTTAGATCTTCCTGCTGTTGCACATTTAACTACTGAAAATCAGTCTAATAGAAAAAATATTGTAAATTTAAACTCCACTAAAAATTAAGCGTCATGTTGAGAAACAAAAATTTTCACTTAGCGCTCCAAATCATCTTTTGTTATTTTTTATTAGTTAATCTTACCTCCTGCGCACCCGACGAAAGACCCAGTACAGATGCTGAGCTTTTGAAATTTGATCTTAAGGCTACGAATGCTTCCGAAGAAAAAGTTAATCACTTTTACGGAGCAACCAGGCCTTTTGGTAAAGGCGTGATACGAAGTGTGGTAACTTTGGATAGAAATGAAAATCCCGCTGCAATAGGGGTGATCTTTTCTGAAAAGGCCCTCTTATTTCCGGGTACTGAAGATATAAATATCACCCTGGATCTTCATTCAAAGGCCAGGGATATGGTGGTAGACCATATAGATTTTGGGTATCATCCTCACGGCCATGCTGGTCCGGGTTTTGGGGTAGAACATTTTGACTTCCATTTTTACTGGATTACTGAGGAGGAAAAATTAAACATCCCGTTCATTTTTGATAACGGCCCTGCTGCCGATCTGCCTCCGTCGCAATACTGGCCAGACGGGTATGTGTATGATCCGGTTACCGTCCCTGAGATGGGGAGACACTGGATCACTGAGGAACAAGCGGCTTCAAACGATTTTAATGAAACTTTTATCTATGGATCGTATAATTCTCAATTCACCTTTTACGAACCTATGATCACCATGGAGTATCTAAAGGCGGGTAATTTTGAAAGTTCTTATCCTATAACTTCATTAGGTGGCTATGCCATCCCCGGCTATTATGCGAATTCTTACGAAATTAACTTTGATCCGGTTAAAAAGCAGTATAGTGTTATGCTTACCAATATGTCCTGGAAGGAATAAACCGGTCATAAACAAACAGAGCTACCTGCATGGGTAGCTCTGTTTTCTTTATAAAATCTCAGCAGAAGCTGATCTGTAATCCTAATTTTTTTCCAGCAGACTTTCATTGAAAAGCTCCAGTATTCTACTGTACTCGTCGGTCCAGCTACTAGGTTCTACAAATCCATGTCCTTCAACAGGGTATACTGCCATTTCCCAATCTTTTTTTTCAAGCTCAATAAGTCGTTGAGCCAACCTTACCACATCCTGGAAATGTACATTTGTATCTACCATTCCATGTGCTATTAAAAGGTCTCCCTGTAAACCTTCAGCAAAATAGATAGGTGAAGATCTTCTGTAGGCAATAGGATCATCAAAAGGTCTGTTCAGGATATTGGAAGTATAACCGTGGTTGTAGTGTGCCCAATCTGTCACAGACCTAAGCGCAGCCCCGGCCTTAAAGGTGTCTGCTTCAGTAAACATTGCCATTAGGGTGATAAACCCGCCATAACTACCACCATAAATCCCAACCTTTTCTGGGTCTATATTATGATTCTCAATGAGGTATTTAACCCCGTCTACCTGATCTGTAAGGTCTTTACCTCCCATATGTCTGTAAATACCCGTTCTCCATTCGCTGCCATAACCGGCGCTACCGCGGTAATCAATGTCTATTACGGTGTATCCAAGGTCGGCCAGAAGATTATGGAACATATATTCTCTGAAGTAACTTGACCACCATTTATGGGCGTTTTGCAGGTAACCTGCTCCGTGCACGAACACCACTGCCGCATCATTCTTTACATTCTCATTTGGCCTATAAAGCCTGGCTGGTACCATGGCGCCGTCGCGAGCCTCGAATTTAATAAGCTCCGGTTCTCTCCAGCTATAAGACGAAAAGGCATCACTCTGGCCATTGGTTAATTTTTTAGGTTTGCTTCCTGCCCGGTTTTGTTTCAAATAGAGCTCTTCAGGCCTATTCATGTAAGAGTGGGTGATAGCAAGGTATTTCTCATCGGGCGAAAGCTCTACCTCATTTCTGCCCTCCATAGTAGTAAGTTGGGTCATTTCTCCTCCCATTAAAGGCATCCTGTAGAAATGCCGTTCTCCTGGGTGAACCTTTGAAGAAGTGAAATACCACTGTTTCTTATCATTCGAGATCCTGGGATCGAAAACTTCATAATCTCCCGGAGTTAGATCTTTCTTCTTACCGTTTTCCACATTGAGAATATACAGGTGTGAGTAGCCTGATTCTTCACTCTGAAAATAAATATGCTTATTATCGGGCAGCCATCCCAGGGTCATATTGTTATAATAGGTGTTTCCAATCCCCGGTCCTGCCAGCCAGGCTTCATCTCGTTGTCTTTCTATAGATTTTACTTTCCCGGTAGCAAGGTCGATGAGACCTAACCAGCGATCCTTATTATCTTTAGATCTTAAATTTACCACAGCTTTTTCTCCATTCTCTGAGAAATAAATTTCTGAAGGAATGATCTCCCTGTCATTTTCTTCCCAATCTTTATCTGGATAATCACTGGTATAATCTGGAAGGTCTTTAATTCCCGGTAAATCAGAAAAATCGAGAATCATGACGGTATCGGTTTGCAAATCATAGATCGCAGCCTCTGCAGAAAACCCTATTTCACCTACTTTACTTCTGGCAGGGAGATCTACCGTATACCCACTTTCATCTACATAGTCCGGGACGATGGTCTCTTTCCCGCGCTCTCGCTTTATAAGCCTGAATCCTAAATAATTTCCATTTGGGGAAACTTTTAAATCCCGCATATCTTTACCGTCAAGGTAGAAGATAAAATCGTTCTCCTTTTGTAAGGCTTCCCGGTAGGCTTTCGCTTTTTCTTTATTTCTTTTCCTTTCGGCTACCACGGAGAGCAGTTCTAGGTTCTCCTGTTCCAGCCATTCATCCCTGGGAGATACCTCATCCTTTTTGTCTTCTTTCTTCGAGCCCGATCTAAAATTAGTAAGTTGCGAGATACGGGCATCTGTAAGGTCGTAAACAAAAGCATTCCCGTTTCCTTCGAAGGCAATCTTATTATTATCAAGTAAAAAT
>JBFGDP010000179.1:0-5152 GCA_041580575.1 Christiangramia sp. | reverse complement strand
CCCGATTCGATCATGCGGGCACCCATCATGATCGCATTGGCCGAGGAAGAACAAGCAGTACTAATCGTGGTTACGAAGTTATTTAGATTAAAATACTCTGCAGTTTTTTCAGTTGTAAATCCCGGATGCTGGGCCTGTAAATACCTGCGTAAATCTTCATTCTTTTTAAAATCAAAAAAATGCTCCTCTATGCGATCTATACCTCCTACACTGGTACCGGAAATTAAACCTGTACCTTCCGGGAAACCTTCATACCCGCTATTGTATAATAATTCTCTTATCGCATATACTCCCAGAAGTGCAGCCCTGGTATAGGAATGTGGTTCTTTTAAATTTAGAAGTTGAGAAAGTTGTGAATTGGTAAGTTTTATCTCTCCTACCGGAATATTTTTATAAAAAGTAGATAATACTTCCGGATATGTAATCCCGTCAATTCTATTGCATAGTGAATTGTAGCTTTCATCGATGTCACTGCCTATAGCAGAAATTACACCCATCCCGGTGACAGCGACACCTCTCATAGGTTACCTGCTCCGGTTTTTTTCTATAAAATCTACCATGGTATTAATAGAACTAAATATCGCTTTTCCCTGATTGGGATCGGTAAGCTTTATGCCGTAATCCTTTTCTAAAAGTACTATTAATTCCAGGGCGTCGATACTATCCAGGCCAAGTCCATCCCCGAAAAGGTGATCATCGTTATCAATATCACTCACCTCCATATCCTCGAGGTTCAATTGTTCAATAATACTCTGTTTAAGTTCAGTATGCAGGTCACTCATTTGTAGGTAAGTATAATTTCATTAGCTCATCTTCGTTAAGATCGGCACTGCCGCAACGGCTAATTTCCCACAAAAATACATCATATCCCTTATTGTGCAAGTCTACCCAGCCACAAAGCACATTTTTAGCTTTATTATGTTGAATAAGGCTATTAGAATAATCCAGGAATAAGGATGAATCAAAATTTTCAGCAATAAAAAATATATTTTCAGACCTAAGCTTGTGCCTGATGCTTATTTCCCCAAGCATGATATTGGGAAGGGTATATACGAAAAGAGCTGGCGACGGGTATTCATTAATAGTCCTGGTAAAGGCTTTATCTGTATCTAAACTGGACGCAGAGTTGCCAAAAACCAATGCGGTTTGCTTGTCCTCAATTATTCCTCCGGTGAGAATTTCAATTCCCAAAAAACAAAGTTTAGACAAGTTATCCATTTTAAAAAATTTTGGATACTTCAGGTTTTGAACTTTATATAAGCTTTTTAAAAATTCTGCAAGCTCAGGGTCTTCACCATTATCAAAAGCCAACTCTCCATTCTTATAAACTTTAGAATTTCGAATAAGCACTGAATTTTTAATAGAAAATGTCATCATCTGCTTTCTTTTTTAAGCAACATGGCCAGATTACAGCCTCCAAAACCTGATGCAGTTTTAAGAGCTATATTTAAATTAGCTTCCCGGTGATGCTTTATGATGTTCAGTTTTTCTGAAACTCCGAGTTCTGTAAAGTTATGTGAAGCGAACAACTCGTTATTTAAAAGGCAATGCTTGGTAAGTATAGATTCGATTAATGCAGAAGTACCTAAGGTATGACCAAAATAGCCTTTAAAACTATTTATGGGAATGGCCTCTATGCCTAATCGATTGAAAGCAATGGATTCCATTTCATCATTATATAACGTGGCAGTTCCATGCGCTGATATATAATCAATTTGTAAAGGCTTAAAATTATTTATTTTTAGAAGCCTGGAAACACTTTGGAACAAACCTTCACCGCTCCTGCTAGGCCCCGATATATGATTAGCATCGTTTGCAGTAACGGCATCGAAATACCTGATCTGATCTTCATCTCTTTCCTCCTTTTCTCCTACAAAAACTGCCGCAACAGCTTCTCCGAGACTTATTCCCTGCCTGTCTCTGGAAAAAGGTCTGCAGGGCCTATCGCTAACTGCCTGAAAGGATTGAAAACCCGATAATACAAATCTGGATACAAGATCTCCACCCGCCACGACCGCATTCTTAAATCTACCCATCTCTATGAGATCACTAGCAGTTTTAATGGCGAGTCCACCCGATATGCAAGCATTTGAAATGATTACCGGTTTTTGACCGAATTCAAAAAAATCTGCGATCACCTGGGCCATCTTCCACAGGAACACCCGTTCCTTGGAAAAATCTTCAGAATCAAGTACATCAATATTTCCTTTGGTAGAAGAAAGTACCAAACCTGTATTTTCCGGAGAAAATTGCGGACTATTTTGTATTACTTCTGAAATGGCAAGGATAAATAATTTTTCCAGTTTCGTGAATTTCGCTGGGTCTCCCAGCAAGGCGAATTTTTCATTGATGTTCCTAATATTAATTAATCCGGCGTAAAATTCTTCTGCAAACAATTCAGGATCATGATGAAGTTTTAAAGCCGATTCAGAATTTCTTATCGCATTGAGGTTCTCTTTGGTGTTAAACCCCAACGGTGAAATTATCACATCACTTAAAAGGTAATTCGTGGTCATGATATCAATCCTAATTTCTTTTTCCATGACTGGATAAATGGTGGATTGTTCAACACTAATTTTGAATTTTCATCTGTAAAAACCTGCATGGTCTCTCCCGTACAAACCAGGTCTCCTTCAAGATAAATCTGATATTGAAAAATTAGTTTCGCGGCTTCAGAATTGACAAACCGGGTATGCACCTCAAATTCATCACCATATTTTAAAGGTAGTTTATGCTCACACTTAGTTTTAACTATGGGTGTGGCAAAGCCATTTCTTTTTGCATCCAGGTAGGATATGCCATGATATTTGCAAAAATCTTCCCTTCCCTCTTCGAAGTATTTGAAGTAATTACCATGCCAAACGATCTGCAAGGGGTCGCATTCATGGAAGCGCACTTTTAATTTTGTTATTATAGATAAATCTGTGGTTTTCATTCCACGGTAACTGTTTTCATCTCGGAAGTTGCGATAACTAAACCATGCTCATTTTCGGTCCTGGCGGATACCGAGGTTACATTCATAATCTCATGCAGTATTTCTACATAGGTTTTTAACTGTTCTCCAACTTTTGGCAAATCGAATATCTCTACAGTTTTAATAACCCCTATATACCCCGTTTTAGGTTTAATATTTCCACTTAAAGAGCCCTGGTATCCACGATGTAAAGACATGCTTTGCGCCATATGCTCAATTACGCCACTTTCAGTTAGCCTGTCACCGTCAAGTAAAATGCTTTTTGCCGGTACCGTTAGACCGGTTACTCCGGTAAGTTCGGTATATTCATAAAGAGCATCTACGAATACAAATGGTTCCTTTTGAGGAATCAGGTCAATGATCTCCTGTGGAGAATTAATTGGGTGATCTAATAGGTTTTCTGCCATCGTTAACTAAAATCGTTCCAGTAATCGTAATAATTATACCATTGCCGGGGATATGTTTTTACCATTTTTTCAAGATCGTCAAGATAATATTTTAATATTTCCTGTGCAGTCAATTCAACAGGATTATATGGTCTTGCGTAAAAATGATAATGAAAATTTTTCTCTCTCATTAAGTGTACGAACAGTACGGGTATTTTGTTTCTTGAAGCTAATTTGAATGGGCCCTGAGGAAATTTGACCTGCTTCCCAAGAAAATCTGCAGTGTATGTTTTAGAATGTTTCAGGTATCGATCTGCTGCGAATACGAGCAATTCGTTATTCGACAGTGCTTCTTTCATTTTGAAGATATGACTTAGATCATCCTGTAGAACAATGGTCTTAACCTCTGTGTTTCCCATGACAGCGTTCAGATAATCTTTGATCTGGCGATGTTCAAAATCTGTAATTACTAGGTTTACAATTGCACCTGAATGGCGCTCCTCAAAAAAATATTTGGCGAGGTTAAAATTGCCAATATGAGCTGTTAGTAATATCCCACCTTTTTGTTGCTTCAGCAGTGCATCAATATGTTGCACCCCATCAAACTCAAAAGTGAATTTATGTTTTAAGCCGTTGGTTATTGCGATCCTGTCTAATTGTATCCTGCCAAAGGTGTAGTAACTTAAATAAACATTTAATGCAGCATTTAGAGGAGAGTAGCCTAATCTTCTTCTAAACAAATAATAGGTGCTTTTCGTAGATGTAAAAGAAAAAAAGATAAAATACAGGGCTACAAAGAGTAGTACGAAATAGGCAGAATAGAGACCCGTTTTTTTTATTATTTGCACATAGATCTTAAAACCTAAAAGCGTACCTCGAGATTTACCTTTCCAGGTCGCCATAGATCTATGAGTATAACCCACCGTTTATATTTATTACCTCTCCTGTGATATAGCTTGAGCCATTTGAGGCCAGAAAACTCACCAGGCTGGCAACTTCTTCAGCATCACCAAACCGGTCTAAAGGTATATGTTTTTTAAGCTCATCTTCATTAAATTCGCTTGTCATATCGCTCTTGATATATCCGGGCGCCACGGCATTTACCGTAACCTTACGTTTCCCAATTTCCTGGGCAAGTGCTTTAGTCGCCGAGATCATCGCTCCTTTCGCAGCTGAATAATTTACCTGCCCGGGATTGCCTTTCAAACCTGAAAGTGATACGATATTTATAATCCTGCCGTACCTTTTTCTAAGCATCTCTTTTAGAACAGAGTGGGTAACATTATAAAAACCGTTTAAACTGGTATTAATAACAGCATCCCATGATTCTTTGTTTGTCCAGATGAACAGGCCGTCTTTCGTAATTCCGGCATTATTCACCAGCACTTCTATCACCGCGTCAGGATTATTGATTTTCCAGTTTTCTAAGCTATTCTGTACGGTTTCATTTGTTGCGACGTCGAATTTTAAAATATCACATCTAACTCCAAGGTCCTTAATTTCCTGCCGGGTAGCCTCTGCTGCCGAGGTGTTCGAGTTATAATTAAGTAAAATGTTATATTCGAGATCTGCGGCTAATTTTAAACAGATAGCCTTACCTATTCCCCGGGAACCTCCTGTTACCAATGCAAATTTCATATTTAATAGGCTTCGTTATTTTTAAGGTATTCTTTTAAAATTTTCATCTCCCCGTATAATGGGCGATCTTCTTTCACCGGCGGAATTATTTGTCTCAAAGCTTCCAGTCTTGCTTTGGTAGCCGATGATAATTTATCATCAATGTCAAGGAAAT
>JBFGDP010000178.1:0-5197 GCA_041580575.1 Christiangramia sp. | reverse complement strand
TAATCTTATAGATTTGAATATCATTTAACTGCAGAATATTCATTTGAATCTAAGATCAGAGCTTGAATGTTAATTCTTCTGAGGACAATTTTTTATCTATCAGGTCCAGGTCAAGGAGGCTATTCTGAACTTTCTCAAGGTCTTCTTCGCTTATCTGGTTCTGGCTCCACCTGGTAAGATCCAGCCATTTTCTAATGTCCTCTAATTTTTGCTGATACCTTTCTGATAGCTGGATATCAATGTCTATTTGCTGTTTAAAACTTGCCGTTTCAGCATTTAGAACCTGAAGCATAGTTTTTAGAGCTTCAGCATCTTTTTGAATAATTACTTCTGTAGCTGCGATAACAAAACAAGGCCATGGAGTAGGGCAGTCGGCCACCAGTCTAAAAGTATGATCGTCTACCAAAGGTTTAGTGGTAAAATGTTCCCACATAAAATACTGTGCGACATCTTCACTCAGTGCGGTAATAGCGCCATCTAGGTCATTAATGACCTCAAATTTTAAATCTTCAATTTGCCAGTTTTGATGCTGCGCGTTTACATAAGCCATTAGATGAGATCCGCTGCCTTTCCTGCTTATCGCGGCTTTGGTTCCCTCCAGGTCTTTAATATTCTTATAGGGTGAACCAGCAGCGACATGAATTCCCCAGATTAAGGGACTACCTATGAACTCCTGAATAATGCGACTTTCATTGCCATTAATAATGTCCCTGGTAATACCTTCAGTAAGGATAACAGCCACATCGATTTCTCCAGCTCTTAGCGCTTTGCACATAGCGCCGGTGCCACCGGGAAAATCCTTCCACTGCACCTCTATACTTTCTTCCTGAAACTTATTCTTCTCAATACATAAGTGCCAGGGTAAATTAAAATGTTCTGGTACACCACCAACTTTGATTGTTATCATGAGGAATATTTTTCTTTTAAATAGTTATAGATCTCATACTGTGACCTAATTGCTTTTTCTCCATTCTTCTTTTGGACATAGGTGTTAGATTCTTCAGCATCCAGAATTCTTGCTTTAACATTGTCCTTCAATTGAATCTCTAGTATGTCTTTAAATTCCTTTTTTATATCTGCATCCAGGACGGGAGATATCACTTCGATCCTTCGGTCAAGGTTTCGATTCATCCAGTCTGCGCTACCATAGAACATTAGTTCTTTACCTCCATTTTCGAATAAATAGATTCTACCATGTTCCAGGAACCTGTCTACTATACTGGTAATATAAATGTTCTCACTAAGGCCTTTCACTCCGGGAATTAGACAGGTAAAACCACGAATTAACAACCTGATCTTAACACCGGCACTACTGGCTTTATATAATAGTTCTATCATCTCCTCATCTTCCAGGCTATTCATCTTAGCGGTAATAGCCGCTTTTTTACCTTCCCTGGCATTTTCAATCTCATTGTAAATAAGTTTTACAAATTCCTGTCTGGTAGAAAATGGAGAAATGAGAAGATTTTTTTCTCTTGGTATAATTAGTTCACCTTCCAGAACCTTAAATAACCTATGTAATTCTTTGGTGATTTTGGTATTCGCCGTAAAAATTGCATGGTCGCAATAAATCCTTGAAGTTTCACTGTTAAAATTTCCAGTGCCTATATAGGCATATCGCATTGTTTCATCACCTTCCTGCCTACAAATAAGCATGATCTTGGAATGCACTTTAACCTTGGGGTAACTATAGATCACATTTGCACCCTTTTCTTCAAATTTTCTTCCCCAGCTAATATTGTTTTCCTCATCAAACCTGGCCTTGGCTTCCACAAAAACAGTAACCTTCTTACCGTTTTCCAATGCTTTCATAAGTGAGTTGGTAAGCTCAGATTCATCTGCCACTCTATATAAAGAGATACTAATATCTGTTACATCCTTATCATCTGCGGCAATAGCCACAAATTGTTCTACATAAGAAAAGGACATAAAAGGAAAATGCAGCGCCTGATCTTTCCTGGCTATCTCAGCAAAAAAATCGGGGGTTTTTTCAAGCTTTTGATGCTTGAGAGGAGGGAGGTCCTCATAGTGTAATTTCTTATTATTTGTTGGATCATGTAAGGAAAAGAAATCTTTGAAATTATGATATTGGCCACCCGGCATCATATCTATTTTTCCAAGTTTAAGAAGTTTCCTAATTTTTTTCTGAACATCCTTAGGCATTCCTGAATCGTATAAAAGCCTGGTTGGTTGCCCATCAGTGCGCTGTTTAAGAGAATCGTATATCTTCTCGGCAAGCACACCTTCATAGATATCATCTATATAAAGTTCCGCATCCCGGGATAATTTGATCTCATATATACCATGGATATCTTCCAGTGGAAATATCTTGTAAGCCTGGTGTCTTATGATCTCGTCCAGGTAGGTAATTTCATATTTGTCCTTAACATTTAGATCTACAAATCTTCCGCAGTCATCCACGGGAATATTCACAACGGCTAGCCTATCTTCATTTTTGAATGTGATAAGGAAGTATAGAACAGAGTTTTCAAGAAAAAGTTCATTATCATTTTTAAGATCCAGAACTATTGGTTTAAGGTGATCCTTCACCGCATCATTAAAATACTTGACAATGAAATCTTGATGCTCTTTTTGGAAATGCGTGGCATCCAAAATATGGATCCCGTTGGCAGCAAGCTCCGGAATGATCTCGTCATTGTAGATCTCTCCAAACCTGTTTTGCTGTTGTTTTACAATCTCAATGATCTGCTTAGTGATCTTTGAAGGTCTTAGGGCAAGCTTTTTACGAATACTTTTTTTTACACGTTTCATTTGCCTAAGCTGCGAAACCCGTACTCTGAAATATTCATCTAAATTCGATGAGAAAATGGCTAAAAATTTAATCCTTTCATAAAGCGGATTAATTTTATCTGTGGCCTCCTGAAGAACCCTTTCATTAAAACTCAACCAATTCAGGTCACGATGCCTGAAATGGTCTTCCTTAGGTTGCTGCATGGATCGAAAATTGTTTTTCCAAAAATACAAAGTACCCCATGCTTTGCTTTTAATATATTGTTAAATAAGAATACTAAGAAACCAACTTATCCAGGGTATACACTATAAGCTCGTCCATAAGCTCAGAAGCGTTTTCAGCAAATTCTCCGGTTGCCCTGTTTGCTACCACGAGATTCATGGAAGCAGCATTATGTCCCAGTAGTTTAGACATTCCATAAATACCAGATGTTTCCATTTCCAGGTTGGTTAAGCATAATCCTTTATAATTAAAAGCGGCAATCCTGTTATTCATACCTGGATCTGGTAATTCCAGTCTCAAGGCTCTTCCCTGGGGACCATAAAATCCAATATTAGTACCCGTAAAACCTTTAACTGTTCTGGATGATCTAAGCTTTTTAAGAATGCTTTCGCCACCTTTCACCACATAAGGCTCAGCCTTTTTAGAAGACCAATCTGTCTGCAAAATGAATGCCTCAGCAATATCCCTTTCCAGTATATCATCAGCAATATAGTAATGCATAAGACCATCAAATCCCAGGGCCATTTCACTTAACACAAAACTTCCAACAGGAATGTTTTTATCGATAGAACCGGTAGTTCCAATTCTAACGATATTTAAACTCTGCTGGGTCTTTTTTTCGTTTTTCGCCTTCAGGTCTATATTTACCAGCAGATCGAGTTCAGTTACCGCTATATCTATATTATCTGTCCCCATCCCGGTAGACATAACGCTGATACGTTTTCCTTTATAAGTACCTGTATGTGTGCAAAATTCTCTTTTGTGTTTCTTAACTTCGATAGTATCAAAATAATCACTAATCAATGGTACCCTGTCTGGGTCACCTACGGTAATTACGATATTTGCCAGATCTTCTGGTAACAATCCTAAATGGTAAACAGACCCATCCTCATTAAGGATAAGTTCAGATGCATGTAAAGTCATTTTATAATTTTAATAAACGGTGAGATTCAGATTCATAGAGAAAATCATATTTTCTGGCTCCGCCAAAGAATTCCTCTGTTTTGAGATCCCGGTAAAAGTTCTTTTTATTGGCAAGTACTAGCTCACCCTTTTCAGAAAGAATAAGCTTATTCCCATTATCCTTATAAAAAATAGAAAGTTGCTCTAAGAGTCTTTTCATTTGCGTATCACTATAACCGTAATAACCCTGGTACTGCAAAGCATAACCCAGCAAATGATTTTGATTTTTTATTTCGTGATTCTCTATAAGTTTGAGGACGTTTCGCTCCAGGGTATTTATTCCGGTGATGCTATTAGGAAATCTTTCTATATGTGCCCTGATGCAGCTCGACAAATATTCAAAATTAGTGGCCATCTTGATTAGCGGCTTGAGTTTCATTGGGTTGTCACTGCAATATAGTTCCCAAATTAACATAGCCGTTTCTATATCCTCGGTGTTTAAGTCTATCCTGTTTTCATAATGATTCATAAGATCTTTAGAACTAAGCTGTGATAAAGGCTGTAGTTCTTTTTCACCTTCCAGCTTTTTGCTGCAAACCAGAGAAATCGGTATTTTTTTATCTTTTTCTGCAAGGCAATTAATCGCGGCCAGCATATTAATATGACAGAATAGGTCAAATTCAAACCAAAGTATCACCTTTTCATAGCCCTTTAGGTTTTGCAATCTACTAACCTCGGCAATGAATCGTTGTTCGTAATTTTCAGCGGAAATATTATAGGTGCTTTTCAGAAATTTCTTTCTAAGTCTAAAAAAATCTGAATTGATCTCTCGCTGTGTAGGCCCCTCACAAAGTAATTCTCTCCATACGATTTGTTCTCCCGGCAAATTGAGTTCTTGCATTTGCTCAGCCAGACTATCGCCATTTACTATGTGCAGGGTTTTATTCATGGTGAAAAATTGAAAAAGCGTGTAGGATTAACCTCCAACACGCTTTACATTATAGCCTTCTTTTTTTAAAATTTGCATTATTTTTTCCCGATCATCACCCTGGATAATAATTTCACCATCTTTGGTAGATCCCCCAACTCCGCATTTTTTTTTCAGCATCTTGCCAAGCGAAATAAGCTCTTCTTCAGGTCCCAGAAAGCCTTTAATTATGGTAACGGTCTTTCCACCGCGACCTTTATTGCTAAAATGAGCTTCAAGTACCTGATCCTGGGGCCTAAGCTCCTCCTGAGATCCCTCTTCTGCGTAAGCAGATTCATCGAAATCATCGTTTGTTGAGAAAACAAAACCTCCCAGATCTTCCAGACCTAACT
>JBFGDP010000177.1:0-5253 GCA_041580575.1 Christiangramia sp. | reverse complement strand
TATTCGCGGCCAGTCTGAGGTTGCGATCTTTTCTTTTGGTGCAAATAGACTTATGATCCAGAATAGCATCGCCGCACCGGTAACTCTAAGTAATATGAAACCAAAAGGTTCTATATATAACGGCATTAGGCCTTTGGCGATAGTATGGTTTACACCATAAATAGCGCTGGCAGTGAATGCGGCCAGGATAGCCATTATACGGCTCTTATCCATTTAGAGAATCTTTGGCGGCAGCAACCACCTTTTTAGAATTGCCAATATATATATCATCCTCAATTATAATAACGGGGCGTTTCAAAAATGTGTAATGCTCAAGAATTAGTTCTTTATAATCTTTTTCCTGCAGGTCCTTATTTTTTAGGTCTCTTTCTTTGTACAGTCTGGCTCTTTTGCTGAATAGGGCTTCATAGCTACCTGCCAGGCCTTTCATTTCCTCTAACTGATCTGCTGTGATCTCTTCCTTTTTGATGTCCTGCTTGCTGAAAGAAGCGGGTAAATTCAATTCATTTAAGGTCTTTGTACAGGTATCACAGGTAGATAAATAATATACTTTTTTCATCCCGGGTTATTTTTATGGATTAGAGCTTACTTTACAGATTCTCATTTGTTTCACTGATCTTAAGATATTGTTCGACCTCTGCTTTAGAATATATAAACACAAAATTCCCTGCGGAGTATGGGGCAATATCATAGGCGTTATAATGCAAAATAACCTCATTTTCACTGAATCCAATATTCGCCGGCAGATGAAATTCATCGTTCTCAAATAACAAACCTGTACTATTGATATTATCATCCAGGGGAATTTCATTTTTTTCTCTGAAATCTCTTTCTACAAAATCAACGAATTCTTTTGTGAACAAGTCTACACTGGTTAAAATTCTGCCAGTTTCAGGATTAAAATTTATATAATTCGTACTGCGGTATCCATGTGCACCACCGGTAAAAATGCTGGTATTGAATTTAATAGAAATAACTGCCGGAGATCGGTAATTCACTTTACCATTGATGGTGGCTTCCCAGGCTAATTCGTATTCAGGAAATTCATCTGCGGCCTCTTTATAGTCTTCGATAAAATTTTCGGCCAGTTGTTCAGCCTTTTCGGCATTTTCCTCATCCTGGTAATCTATGGTCCTAACGATAAAATCTTCGATCTTTTTATTTATCCTTTCTGCTTCCCCGGTACCATTCTCAGCCACCGGAAAAGTTAGATTTATAAACGTACAGTCCCCCTCTTCAGGCTCACAATCTTCCAGTTTTTTCTCTATGGTTTTTGTGGTGAAAGTCAATGGTTTTTTTTCTTCTTTTGGAGCATCCTTTTTATCATTAACACAGGAGAGCAATAGGATGAGAATAGAAAAAGAAGTCAGAATATTTTTCACAGCGGCTAGTTGTTAAATAACGTGATAAAGGTAAAGGCAATTTTGTGATTGCCCAACGGGGTCACTACATTTGTTTGGCAATTTTTGCAGATGAAAGCCCGGGACTGGCAACTATGATTATCCTTTCTCTATTTTTATCTGTATAAAAGGCTTATAAAACAGATACTGTGAAATTCAATACTAAAACCATACATGGCGGCCAGGATAATGTTGATCCCGCATACGGAGCGGTGATGCCGCCAATTTACCAGACGAGCACCTATTCCCAGGGTACCCCCGGAGGGCATAAGGGGTATGAATATTCCCGAAGTGCCAATCCCACAAGGACAGCTCTGGAACGATCTCTGGCCAGTCTGGAAAATGGTAATTACGGGCTTGCATTTGGATCTGGACTGGCCGCCATAGATGCAGTATTAAAGCTGCTTAAATCTGGGGATGAGATTATTTCAACCAATGATCTGTATGGTGGGTCTTACAGATTGTTTACCAAAATTTTTGAAGGCCTGGGTATTAAATTCCATTTTATAGGGATGGAAGATGCATCTGGCATCGAAAAACATATTACTGATAATACGAAACTTATCTGGGTAGAGACCCCTACCAACCCAATGATGAGTATCATAGATATCGAAGCGGTAGCGCAAATTGCGAAGAAGCATAAACTATTACTGGCGGTAGATAATACTTTCGCCACACCATATTTACAGCGTCCACTGGAACTGGGAGCAGATATAATCATGCACAGTGCCACCAAATACCTGGGGGGTCATAGTGATGTTGTTATGGGAGGCCTTGTAGTGAACGAAAAATCCCTCGCAGATAAACTTTATTTTATCCAGAAGGCAAGTGGGGCGATATGCGGCCCTCAGGATAGCTTCCTGGTGATTCGGGGCATCAAGACCCTGCACCTTAGAATGCAGCGACATTGTGAAAATGGAGCGGTCGTTGCTAAATTTCTTAGAAGCCATCCAAAAATAGATAAAGTTTATTGGCCTGGTTTTGAAGATCATCCTAACCACCAGATAGCAAAAAAGCAGATGAGTGGTTTTGGCGGAATGATCTCTTTCACTACGAAAGAAAATACACTGGAGAGTGCAACCCGTATTGTGGAGAGACTAAGAGTATTTACCCTGGCAGAATCATTAGGTGGGGTAGAATCCCTTGCTGGACATCCTGCCAGTATGACCCACGCTTCCATTCCAAAGGTAGAAAGGGAGAAAACCGGGGTTGTTGATTCTTTGATCAGGTTAAGTGTAGGGGTAGAAGACGAAGAAGACCTGATAAATGACCTGCGACAAGCTATAGACTAATTTTTATATTTAATAAATTGCAATCCCGGCAAGGAGCCGGGCCTTTCTTTTAAATACCAATTATGATAAAAAATATCTTTGCCACTTTCTTTTTTTTAATAGCTGTCAATTTCCAGACCCAGGCACAAACTCTTACCTCCCCGAATGGAGAAATAAAAATGAATTTTTCAGTAGAGGATGATGGGACTCCTGTTTACAACCTTAGTTATAAAGATGCGAATGTCATTGAAACCAGTAAACTGGGGTTCGATCTTAAGAATGAGGAGGATCTCCTGGTTAATTTTAATATAGAAAAGATCGAAGAATCAACCTATGATGAAACGTGGGAACCGATTTGGGGAGAAGAAGCCAGGGTTAGAAATCACTATAATGAGCTGGTGGTACACTTGCTTCAGCAGGAGACAAATAGAAAGATGATTCTGAGATTTAGGTTGTTTGATACCGGCCTAGGTTTTAGATATGAATTTCCGCAGCAGGAAAACCTGGGTCACTTTGTGATCAAGGATGAGCGAACCCAATTTGCCATGACCGGTGATCATACCGCTTTCTGGATTCCGGGAGATTATGACACCCAGGAATATGATTATACAGAATCCAAGCTTTCTGAAATAAGAAGTGAGATGGAATCTTCAGTTACAGAGAACCTTTCTCAGACCTCCTTTTCTCCTACCGGGGTACAGACTGCTCTTATGATGAAAACCGAAAATGGTTTATATATCAACCTGCATGAAGCCGCACTTATAGATTATGCTACCATGCACCTGAACCTGGATGATGAAAAAATGATCTTTGAATCCTGGTTAACTCCAGATGTTAATGGTGACAAGGGATACCTGGTGGCGCCTACAGTTACTCCGTGGAGAACCGTCCTGGTTAGCGATGATGCCCGGGATATTCTGGCTTCCAGGATCACATATAACCTTAACGATCCTATAGCCATAGAAGATCCGTCTTTCATAAAACCAATGAAGTACATTGGGGTGTGGTGGGAGATGATCACCGGGAAAAGCTCCTGGAACTATACCGATGAGTATAAAGCGGTAAAACTGGGAGAAACAGATTTTGAAGCTGCTAAACCTAACGGTAGGCATGCTGCGAATACTGAACATGTGAAGGAATATATCGATTTTGCTTCTGAACATGGTTTTGACGGTGTCCTGGTAGAAGGGTGGAATATTGGCTGGGAAGACTGGTTTGGTCATTCTAAAGATTATGTGTTCGACTTTGTAACACCTTATCCCGATTTTAATGTCGAAGAGATCCAGAAGTATGCTGCAGAAAAAGGTGTGCAAATGGTCATGCATCATGAAACGTCCTCTTCTGTTCGCAATTATGAGCGTCACCTTGATACGGCCTATAAGTTCATGAACAAATATGGTTACCCGGCAGTAAAAAGCGGATATGTTGGTGATATACTTCCGCGAGGTGAAAACCACTACAGCCAATGGCTGGTGAATCATTATCAATATGCGCTGGAAAAAGCAGCAGATTATAAGATCATGGTCAATGCGCACGAGGCAGTAAGACCCACTGGAATCGCCCGTACCTATCCAAACCTGATTGGAAATGAATCTGCCCGTGGGACCGAATACCAATCTTTTGGAGGATCTAAACCAAACCATGTAACGGTTCTGCCATTTACCAGGTTAATTGGTGGACCTATGGATTATACCCCGGGGATCTTTGAGATGGACCTTAGTAAATTAAATCCTGATAACGGTTCTCATGTAAATTCCACTTTGGCAAATCAGCTGGCCTTATATGTTACGATGTATAGTCCGCTACAAATGGCCGCAGATCTTCCTGAAAATTATATGCGTTTTCCTGATGCTTTTCAGTTCATCAAGGATGTGGCGATAGACTGGGAAAAAAGTATTTACCTGGAGGCAGAACCCGGCTACTATCTTACTATCGCCAGAAAAGAGAAAGATGGTCAGAACTGGTATGTGGGCAATGTGAATGGCAATGAAGCCAGAATCTCTAAAATTAAATTTGATTTCCTGGATAAAGGACAGGAATACATAGCGACAGTATACTCAGATGCACCCGATGCGCATTATAAAACGAATCCTCAGGCATATGAAATAAAAAAATACCGGGTGAATTCTAATTCTAAATTAGCACAGAGATCTGCGCCGGGAGGTGGGTATGCCATCAGTATTAAAAAGGCAGATACATCTGAGTTAAAGGGCTTAAAAAAACTTTAACGAGTAAAGGCCTGATCTGCTGATGTTTATTTGACGGTTTCAGGCTTTTTCTTTAATTTCAAGGAAGACTAAATTATATCAACCCGATAAGGAATTTCATCAATGCCTAAAAAAACGATACTATTCCTGATCATCCTATTCGCATTTAAAAGCCACGCCCAACGTTACCGTGATTATGAGATAGGGCCAATGCTGAATTATGAACATACGAGCTTATATGCCACAGATGATGTGTTCTATAAGTCGGGGGATGGTTTTTCCATTTCAGGTTTTGAACCCAGCTACGCCGCAGGTCTGTATTTTATCTACTATTTGAAGCCGAAGTTTGGCCTGGGAACAGAATTATATTTCCAG
>JBFGDP010000176.1:0-5256 GCA_041580575.1 Christiangramia sp. | reverse complement strand
TCTTTTAAAGAAAATATTCGCTCTAACCACCCAGTCATATTTGTTTTCAATCTTGTCCAGTTTTTTTTGAGTAAAAGCTTCTAAACTTTCACTCTTATCTATGTTTACAAATTCAAAAATAGCTTCCATATATAAATTTTTTAATTACCTAAATAAACTTATTTATTTAAGGTTGACCAAGGCTCTTAGGTTAGAATTGGCAAAGTTTTAATAGTCTTTTTAGACTTTCAAGTATTAACCTTAAAATGTACTTAATCTCGTAGTAAATAGTGTGAAAAATGCTATATGGCATTGATAATTACGTACATTTAATTGTTATGGAAACTATGATTTTACAAAAAGAGATGATGGATAGAGCTATTCAATTAGCTCGTGAAGGAAGGGATATGGATAATGGCGGTCCCTTTGGAGCAGTGATTACCAAAGGAGATAAAATTATCGCTGAATCCCGTAACGAGGTGTTATGTAAAGGGGATTGTACCCAACATGCAGAATTGCGAGCCATTCAAAGAGCTTGTAAAAAACTTGGTACTTTAAGTTTAAAAGGATGTGTTCTATATACGAGCTGTGAACCCTGCTTAATGTGTTTGGGAGCTGCTTATTGGGCAGATATAGATTATATATATTTTGGAGCTTCAGCAGAAGACGCGAGAGAGCATGGCTTTTTTTATAGTAATATGTATCATAATTCAAATAAAGAAGATAGACATCAGGAATTTAAAATGATCCAGATAAGCAGGGAAGAGGCTCTTGATATTTGGAAAAATATAAATAAAAA
The DNA here is from genome assembly GCA_041580575.1 of Christiangramia sp. Lineage (GTDB taxonomy): Bacteria > Bacteroidota > Bacteroidia > Flavobacteriales > Flavobacteriaceae > Christiangramia. Next base: position 4,478 of record JBFGDP010000176.1, on the reverse strand, counting down.
GGAATTGCAAGAATAAATGAAAACATGGAAAATAGCTTGCCAATCCGGAGCACATGCTCCGGATTGCTTATTTTTAATTTAAAATCTTCATCATTGAATTAATGAAAGACGATCAGGAAGAAAAGAGTAAAAAGGAACAGGAAGAAGTAGATTCTGAATTGGAAAATTCAGAATCTAAGGATGTTAATCAGGCAAAGACCCACGGAGAGATCCTTAGGGAACAAATTATTGAAGGATGTGAAATTTATGATCGAAGCCCGCGTAGTATTCTTTTAAGCTCTTTTACCGCCGGCCTGGAATTGGGATTCAGTTTTTTAATGATATGTTCCGTGTTCAGTTTCTTTCAGGATAAAGTAGAGGAAGCGACGCTGTTTAAACTCATCGCGATAGTTTATCCACTGGGATTTATTCTGGTGATCCTGGGCCAGTCCATTTTATTTACCGAGCAAACTTCCCTGTTAACCCTGCCCGTATTAAGCAGAAAGCGGAGTGTTTTTAGCCTGATAAAAATTTGGAGCCTGGTTATATTAGGTAACCTATTTGGGGGAATTCTTATTGGCCTTACGATATCATGGATAGGTCCCAATCTGGGGTTATTCAAGGCAGAAACCATCGCTAAAATTGGAGAACATGTCGTAGGTTATGATCTGCCAACTATACTTGTTAGTGCTGTCCTGGCCGGCTGGTTAATGGGACTACTCAGTTGGTTGGTAACTTCGTCTAAAGAAACTACCGCAGAGATCCTGATCATTTACCTAATTACCGCCGTGATGGGGTTTGCAGGACTTCATCACAGTATTGTTGGAAATATTGAAGTTTTTTCTGGAATGCTGGTTTCACCTAAGATAGACCTGTTCGTTTATTTAAAGACTCTCTTTACTACCCTAATCGGCAATGCCCTTGGAGCAATTATTTTTGTTGCCTTACTTAAATACAGGGCCTTTGTCTTTAATGTGAAAATGCCTTAATTCAATGTTAAATGAATATAAAAGCCGGGCAGATATGGTATACTATTGATTAAATTAGAAAAAATTATAACGATGTCTGAAGAGAAAAATAAACCACAAGCCGACTGGCAGAAAAATTCCGGGAGACCCTCGAACTTTCATGAGAAAGATGATGACCTAAAAAAGGATGGAGATGGGAATTTAAAGATCAAAAAAGAGAAACAAGGTATTTCGAGTGATGAGGAAGAAACTATTCAGGATACTCTGGATTCCATAAGTGGCACTCAAAAAGACGAGGAGGAGCAATAGAATCTCCTCACAATATTAAAAAAAACCGGTATCATAAATTGTTACCGGTTTTTTTTGCTTCAAACTCGAGGTTACCTCCGGTTGAATTATCGCCTTTCTAGATGCGGATTGAAAGATTTTCAAACAGTATTTAAACTTAGATACTTACATCTGATATATTTTCAGCAATAAAATCCTCTTTCTAAATATTATAAAGGGCTTATAGAATATCTAAAAAGTAATATTTATTAATTAACTTACACTACATCTAACCAGCTGTAAATGTATAGGTTAACACTTGTTGCTGTCATAATATCGGCTCTATTTACCGGTGTGTATTCCCAAAATAAATTTAGCGTTTCCGGAAAGGTACTTACCGGAAATGGAGACGCCTTGTCTTATGCCAATGTATTGGTGTTAAAAGAAAAAGATTCCAGCATGGTGGTAGGAGAGATTGCCAGGGAAGATGGCAGCTATAAAATTTCTGGAATCCCTCCCGGCAATTATTTGCTGATGGCAAGTTTCATAGGTTATCAAACAACTTATTCAACAGAATTTGAATTGAATTCAGATTTAAACATGGATGATCTGATATTGATCGAGGATCAACTGGACGAGATACAAATCGAAGGAACCAAACCCTTATATCAGCAGAAGATAGACCGTATGGTTATTAATGTGGAGAATAGCATAATTTCTGCAGGAAGTTCTGCCCTGGAGATCCTTGAACGCTCACCAGGTGTCCTGGTAAACAGGCAAAATAATAGCATGTCGATAGTAGGGAAGGAGGGAGTTGTGGTTATGATCAATGGTAAGAACAGTTACGTCCCCGTTTCTACTTTGATTCAAATGCTGGAAGGGATGAGCGCAGATAATATTGTAAGTATAGAATTAATTACCACTCCACCAGCAAATCTGGATGCCGAGGGAAACGCCGGTTTTATAAACATTATTCTAAAAGATCGAACAGACACCGGCCTCAATGGCTCAGCTTCAATATCTGCCGGATATAGCAACGATTATGTAACCACGAATTCAATCAATCTTAATTATAGAAAAGGCAAAACCAATCTTTTTGGAAATTACTCGTTAAGCATCAATGAAACAGACCAGATCTTCAAGGTTTCAAGAGAATATACCGAGGATGGGGACAGGATAGGTAATAGTACATTTTCAGACCGGGACCCGAGACAGGTGAACCATAATCTTAGGACAGGCTTAGATTATGAGATGACTAAAAAAACAATCATGGGTGTGCTATTTACCGCCTATAATAATAAATGGTCTATGGATGCCCAAAATGAGAATGTGAATACCCGAAATTCTTCTATAGAATCTTATATCGAACTTGAAAACAGGGAATTAAACCAATGGCAACATTTTGGTGCTAATTATAATATCTCGCATAAATTTTCAGAAAATAGCTCTCTGGATTTCAACCTGGATTATTTATTTTATGAAGCTGATAATCCAAATGATTATTTCAATTCTTATTTTGATGAAAACAGGGTTTTCGTTGCAGATAGTATAACCAGAAGTACTAAGACTACTCCCATAAATACATTTGTTGGAGCCATAGACTATGAAACAAAGCCTGGTAACAAACTAAAAATTGAGACCGGTTTAAAAGCTACCACTTCAAACTTTGAGAATGATGTGGCGGTAGAAAATCTTATAGAGGGCAATTGGATCGCAGATGCCAGTCTTACAAATTTGAGCAATCTGGATGAAAGTATTTATGCAGGCTATTTTTCTCTGGAATACGCCATTACAGAAAATACAGGTGCAAAGGCTGGGTTACGGTATGAATATACAGATTCTGAATTAGATACAGATACACAGGGCAAGGTCGTAGACCGGGAATACGGTCAGTTTTTTCCAACATTATACCTTAATCATTCAATTAATGATACCCTGAGTATGAATCTAAGCTATTCGAGACGAATAAGAAGACCTACGTTTAACAACCTGGCGCCTTTTGTGATCTTATTTGATCCCAATACCTTTATTTCCGGGAATGCTTCTCTGCAACCCGCTATATCGAATTCAATAAGATATAGTATCAATTATAAATCTGCGGTATTCTCTGTCGAATATACAAATGAAGATTCTTCTATTGCAAATTTTCAGGAAAGACTGGACGAAGAGACCGGGAGACTTATTTTTGAGGCAAGTAACCTGGATTACACCAGAACTTTTGGATTAAGCCTGGGGTTTCCCTGGCATATTACAGACTGGTGGCGCATTCAGAATAATTTTACCTATGTAAGCCAGAAAGTACGAGGTTTTTATTACGAAGACCCCATCGAACTAAGCCTTGGGAATTTTTCCATGAACAGTTCAAATTCTTTTAAAATCACAGAATCATGGAGTGCGGAATTAAGTGGCTTTTATAGGAGTAAAAGCTTTTTTGGTACGGCGATTTATGATGCCGTATACCGTATAGATTCCGGTATATCGAAAAAGTTTGGAGATGATGGAAATTCGTTAAAATTTACCGTCCGGGATGTCTTCGATTCTTTTGAATTTACCGGTGGAACCGATATACCTGAACAGGATCTACGCACGAGAAATTTATTCGATTTCTCAGCCAGAACATTTTTAATAACCTATACTTTGAATTTTGGTAATAGAAAATTGCGTTCTATTAGAGACAGAAAAACAGGAGCAGAAGAAGAGCGACAACGGGTAGATTAAAAATTTAAAAAACTATTAATATTCAGTGTAATCTTGCTAATTGATTATTTAGTAAAACTGTACTTAGCAACCCAGGAAATTGATATTTTAAATTTCGAGGTTGTTCCTGAAAATCATTTCCCTGATTGTGTACTTATAATTTGGTTGAATTAGTATGACACTTTTTTTACATTAGGATTTTTTGTGAAATTTATCATTACATTGAATGGAGGGCTAAGCATACAATACTCTCATTTTCTATTTTACATAATATAAATTATAGTTCATTTATAATATGATTATTTATTCGCATGGAGCTCTGCTCGACGATTGTGGATGCATTGTGATTATTAACGTTTGGTCCCAACTATTTTTTATTTTTCTTCTGGTGTTGGAATAATTCCCTGAACAAACTCCGGGCAATCAATAATTTCATGATCTCATTGGTACCTGCATAAATCCTGGTAACTCTACTGTCTGTATACATTCTTGCAATTGGATAATCCCACATATAACCATAGCCACCAAATAATTGCAGACATTCATCAACAACTTTGCAGTGCATTT
>JBFGDP010000175.1:0-5281 GCA_041580575.1 Christiangramia sp. | reverse complement strand
GAAGATACCATTCTTTACGCTGCATGTTTTGATGCCAACGGGGGAATCTTTGAACCTTTATTAACCAAGGATGATGCTATCATTTCAGATTCGCTTAATCACGCTTCTATTATCGACGGAGTAAGATTATGTAAAGCAGCACGCTACAGGTATCAGAATGGTGACATGCAAGACCTTGAAAACAAATTAATAGAAGCAAACGAAAAAGGCGCTCGCTATAAACTAATCGTAACCGATGGTGTATTTTCTATGGATGGCCTGGTTGCGCCATTAGACAAGATCTGTGATCTGGCAGATAAATACGATGCCATGGTTATGATAGATGAGTGTCACGCTACAGGCTTCATTGGCGAACAGGGAATTGGCACCCTGGAAGAAAAAGGGGTCTTAGGCAGAATAGACATAATTACGGGAACTCTAGGTAAAGCTTTAGGTGGCGCAATGGGCGGATACACTACAGCAAAAAAAGAAATCATCGAGATACTTAGACAAAGATCCAGACCTTATTTATTTTCAAATTCATTGGCACCAGCTATCGTGGGAGCATCGATCAAAGTATTTGATATGCTAAAAACAGACAATAGCCTGAGGCAAAAATTAAAGGAAAATACTGCCTATTTCAAGAAAGGTGTAATAGAGGCTGGTTTCGAGATCATTGATGGTGAATCTGCCATTGTACCAGTGATGTTACACGATGCCAAGCTATCCCAGGATTTGGCAGATAAATTATTAGAAGAAGGTATTTACGTAATTGGATTCTTTTACCCGGTGGTACCTAAAGGAAAAGCCCGAATTCGAGTGCAACTATCTGCTGCTCATGAAAAAGAGCATTTAGATAAAGCAATTAATGCTTTTAAAAAGGTAGGAAAACAGTTAGGCGTAATTTAGTTTAAAAAAGAGCAAATAAAAGTCGTTGAATTATTATCAAAATAATTGATAATCAGATATCAAAATGATTACAAATCACTTGGAAACGCGCTGTAATTAAGAAAACTTTATTATTTTTACCTTTGTTAATATACATTAAGCGTATACTTTTGTTCACAATTAACACTTAAAACTAAACTATTAAATATGAAACATCTTAGCAAAATTGTACTTGCCTCATTACTGATATTGGGCTTTACTTCGGTTAAGGCACAGGATGCTGACAACCCATGGGCAATTGGTATTGGTACCAATGCTGTCGATTTCTATCCTGTAGGAGAAGATGCTCCTCGTGGTGATATGTTCGACGAATATTTCAATACCGGAGACCACTGGAACATTCTACCAGCAGTATCTAGACTTACAGTATCCAGATATATCGGTGCAGGATTTGTTGGGGAATTAAGTGGTACAATCAACTCAATTGAAAACTACGGTGATAGATCTGTGGGAGATCTTGCATATTATGCCGTTGACCTTAGTGCAGATTATAGCCTTAGAGCAATGCTAAACGGCGGATGGTTTGATCCGGTTGTTGGTATTGGTGGTGGTTACACCTGGATAGGTGATCAAGGTGGCGAGGATCTACAGAATGCTGACGCCGCAACCCTTAATGGTAAATTAGGAATTAACTTCTGGTTCTCAGATAATATTGCACTTTCTTTAGAATCTAAGTATAAGCATGCCTTCGAACCTGAAAGCGCTAAGCATTTCCAACATGCTGCCGGAATTAAGTTCGTATTTGGTGGTAAAGATACTGACGGGGACGGAGTGTATGACAAATATGATGAGTGTCCAGAGGAGCCAGGACTTGAAGAATTTAACGGTTGTCCTGATACTGACGGAGACGGAATCGAAGATCGTCAAGATGCATGTCCACAAGAAGCTGGTTTAGCTGAATTTGACGGATGTCCTGATACTGACGGAGACGGAATCGCAGATCCAGATGATGACTGTCCAGAAGAAGCTGGTTTAGCTGAATTAAACGGTTGTCCAGATGCTGACGGTGACGGTGTAAGAGATGGTGAAGATGACTGTCCAGAAGAAGCTGGTCCTGCTGAAAACAACGGATGTCCTTGGCCTGATACTGACGGTGACGGAATCCTTGATAAGGATGATGACTGTCCAGAAGAAGCTGGTCCTGCTGCAACTAATGGTTGTCCAGAGCCAACTGCAGAAGTTATTTCTGAATTAAACGAATATTCAAAAACTGTTCTTTTCGATCTTAACAAGGCGACTATCAGAAAAGAATCTGAAGATGCATTACAATCTATTGTTGATATCATGAATGAGTACTCTACGACTATTTTCCACGTAGAAGGTCATACAGATAGTACTGGAAGTGATGCTTACAATATGAAGCTTTCAAAAGAGCGTGCTGCTTCTGTGGCTAAATGGTTAGAAGAACATGGTGTACCTGCGAAGAGATTAACTTCTGAAGGTTACGGTGAAACTCAGCCAATCGCTACTAACAGTACAGCTGCTGGAAGACAAGAAAACAGACGTGTTGAGATTTCTCTAGATAAAGACAGAGAGATGAAAGACAAATCTGGTAAATAGTATTACGCTTAGTATGTACTAATAATTCATACAAGAAAACGCTCCGCATTGCGGGGCGTTTTTTTATTTTAGGCGTATGGAATCATTTATACGCGAAGTTTTACAGAAGCTCCAGCATTCTGATACTCCCCTTTCTGATATTATATTTATTCTTCCCAGCAAAAGAGCAGGATCCTACCTGATCAAGGAATTAGCTTCCATCACAAAAAGCACCATTTTTGCCCCTAAGATCTATAGTGTAGAAGAATTCACAGAAGTAATTTCCGGCTTACAATCTATAGATAACACCATCAGCCTTTTTGAGTTTTATGATGTGTACAAAGCACTTACTCCAGAAAAAGACACCGAAGATTTCGAAACATTTATCACCTGGGCTCAAAGCCTCATCCAGGATTTTAATGAAATAGACAGGTATCTTATAGATCACAAACCCTTTTTTGACTATTTATCGGGAATCCAGGATCTGAAGCACTGGTATGTTCAGGAAGAGAAAACAGACCTGATTAAGAAATATCTAAAGTTCTGGAAAAAGCTACCGTTATATTATGAGGAGCTATCAAAGAGACTTGTTGCAAAAGACCAGGGTTATCAGGGTCTAATCTATCGTAAGGCTACTGAAAATATTCAGCAATATATATCTGAGAATAATCAGAAGCATATATTCATAGGCTTTAACGCCTTGAATGCTGCAGAGCAAAAGATTATACAGAAATTGCTGGAAAAAGAGCGAGCCGAGGTTTTCTGGGATATGGATAAAGTTTTTTATGAAGATGGATCTCATGCAGCCTCTATTTTTATACGCGACTACATCAAAAACTGGAATTTCTACCAGAACCATTCCTATGAGCATTTTTCAGAAAATTATGCTAAGGAAAAGAATATAGAACTCATTGGTGCACCCAAGAATATTGGTCAGGCAAAATATATTGGGGAGATCCTGAATGGCCTTGATCCATCTCAACTGGAGAATACAGCGATAGTATTAGGCGAGGAAGAACTCCTGTTGCCTGTTCTTAATTCCCTGCCTTCAGAGATCAACGAGCTTAATATTACCATGGGATTTCCTATAAAGAACGCTCCCATCAACTCTTTGTTCGAAAGTCTTTTCCAGATTCATTTGAACAACAATAGCGAATACTATTACAAAGAGATAATTTCTGTGATTAACCATCCTTCTTTGAATCCTTTGTTAGGCAATCATGCTGAGGAATTAGTGTCCAGGATCAATGCTGAAAATCTGGTTTACCTCAAATATGAAAAGATCAATGCCGCTTTTCCTGAAGAAATGAAACCAATCATCAAGGCGTGTTTTGAACCAAAAAAAGATTCAGTTTCCAGTCTTATAGAAGACCTTCATTCCTTGATACAGTTGTTGAAAACCCATTTGAAAGTGGAAGACGACACTATATCCCTGGAATTCTTATACCATTTCCATGTTTTATTTAATAAACTCGAAAACCTGAATGGGAAATACCCCCATTTAAAAAGCATTAAATCGCTTTATAATTTTTATAAGGAATTACTGAGTACAGAAACCCTGGATTTCCAGGGGAAACCTTTCAAGGGACTTCAATTAATGGGAATGCTGGAGTCTAGAGCGCTGGATTTCGAGACTGTTATTATTACTTCGCTCAACGAAGGAGTTTTACCGGCAGGTAAATCTGATAACTCCTTTATTCCCTATGACCTGAAACAAGAATATAAACTGCCTACCTACAGAGAAAAGGATGCGGTATATACCTATCACTTTTACAGGCTGCTGCAGAGAGCAAAAAATATTTATTTACTATACAATACAGAGTCTGAAGGTTTGAATTCCGGCGAAAAGAGCAGGTTTATTACACAACTGGAGATCGAAAAACAAAAGACACATCAACTAAAAAAGATACTGGTGAGTCCAAGGGTCCCGCAAATAAAGAACGAATTAAAAGAGATTAAAAAAACACCGGAGATGCTGGAGCAAATAAAATCTCTTGCCAGATCGGGATTTTCACCTTCAGCCCTTACCTCCTATATAAGAAATCCACTGGATTTTTATCACCAGTATATTCTTGGGGTTAGAGATCAGGAGGAAGTAGAAGAAACGGTAGCTTTTAACACCCTGGGTACGGTTGTTCATAATGCGCTGGAAAATCTCTATAAGCCTTATGAAGCAAAGATAATTACAGAGGAAACCATTCAAAGTTTCATTAAACAGGCAGATCAGGAGATCGCTAAAGAGTTTTCAGCAACCTACAGTAAATTACCTCTTCAAAAAGGAAAAAACCTTCTCATTTTTGAAGTAGCCAAGCGCTATCTGCATAATTTCCTGAGGTTCGAAATAAAAAGATTAAAAAGTGGGGAAGAGATCGAGATCGTTCAGATAGAAAAAGATCTGAAAGTAGAACTTCCCATAGAAAATTTGCCTTTTTCAGTTTATCTTCGCGGCAAGGTAGACCGCTATGAAAAATCTAACGGTATACCCAGAATTATAGATTACAAAACCGGGAAAGTAGAGTCCAGGAACCTTAATGTTAGCGATTGGAGTGAAATAACAAAAGATTATGACAATTACTCCAAAAGTTTTCAGGTTTTAACTTATGCAAGCTTGATTGCACTTGAGAAAGACCTTAAATTCCCCGCCCAAGCTGGTATTGTCTCTTTTAAAAACCTGAAATCGGGATTTTTAAAATTTGAAAAGAAAGAAGTTGGAACAAGAAAGAAGGATTCAATGATTACCGAAGAAACCCTGGAGGAGTTCCAAATTGAATTAAAAAAATTAATTATGGAGATCTGCGATCCGGAGATCCCATTT
>JBFGDP010000174.1:0-5375 GCA_041580575.1 Christiangramia sp. | reverse complement strand
TTCTTCCCTGTCTCCTCCCTGGCTCTTCTTTTTATAGGTGCCTATAACCATGAAGTTGACACCATTGACTTTGATATAAGTGCCTAAGGGGTCCTCCCCAGTTTCATATAAGGCTGTTTGCACTCCCTCCCCGATGATAGCGACTTTTCTCTTCTCGTTAATATCTGAATAGTTGATAAACCTCCCCGAGGTAATATCCATTGGCTCTTGTTGAATGATCTCCGGAAAGTCTCCGTACACATTGAAAGCTCCTGACTTCAAACCCCTTGTTACATTATTAGCCCCTCCGAAACCTCCTAACTGATTCCTGGGAGAAACAAACTTTAAACCGGGCACTTGATCTTTGATCGCCGTCACATCATCCATATCATAACTAAAGCGACGACCTTTTGGCATTCCTTTATATGGTTTTGAGGCTACCTGGGTCCACATGAACATTGTATTGGTAGCAATTCCGCTAAATCCCTGCTTAACACCGTTCTCCAATCCCTTTCCGGCTGCCAGAAGGATCACCAGGATAAAGATACCCCAGAGAACTCCAAACGCCGTAAGAACGGTTCTAAACCAGTTGGCGGTCAAAGCCTCTAAAATTTCACTCCAGCGATCTCTACTAAACATATTATTCGTCTCTTAAAGCGGTTATTGGTTTTATTCTGGCTGCCCGCCATGCCGGGAAAAAACCGGCAAGGGCTCCGGCTACAACTAGGATAATAACTGTATTGATTGCCACAGTAAAATTCACCGTAGGATTATAGATATATTGGGTTTCAATGGCCGGCCCCACAAATTCAAGTAAAGCGAGACTGAAGATCAGACCCAGAAAACCTGCAATCGCCGTAACGAATATGGATTCATGCAGGATCATACCAATGATAGAAAGTGGCTGTGCACCTAAGGCTTTTCTAATACCGATCTCACGGGTTCGCTCTTTAACGATAATGAGCATTATATTGCTTACACCCACAACACCGGCTATTATGGTACAAATACCAACCCCCCAGAAGAATAATTTTATCATATCCATAAGGGTATAAAATCTCTTCGCATTCTCCAGGTAATTATTTATACGGATAGCACTATTATCATCTGGTGCCACTATATGCCTGGTCTTTAAAAAATTTTCTAATTCTGCCGAAAATTGTTCTGAAGATGCAACGGCGGCTTCAAAATTTTCTTCCGGATTCAATGTGAGATAAAGCCTTTGTATATTATTAGCCCCACCAAATGCCCTCTGAGCAGTCGTAATAGGGATAACGGCTCTCGCTTCATCACGTTCCCCACCCGGATCTGTAAAAACACCTACCACTTTAAAATTCACACCCGAGACCTGTACGATCTTCCCTATTGGATCTTCATCTTTAAAAAGATCCAGTTTAACCCGATGACCTATAACCATCGTTTTTTCTGTATTATCGAGATCATTAATATCGATGAAACGCCCGGCAGTTAAACTCATGTTTTCTAACTCCTGGTAAGCAGGAAATGTTCCATGCACGGCATAAGAACCCGATTCTTTGCCGTAATTTAAAACCTGCCCCCAGTTCTGGTAAAGTGAGGCAGATTTATCAAGCCTGTCCTCATATAACCTGAGAATCTGATCGTAATCATCATTTTTAAATTGAATTCTTCTGCCTGGATTTAAACCCTTATATTCTAGAGAGGTTACCCCGGGAAAGACAAAGATCAGGTTAGAAGCGTCCTGTTCGAACTCCCTGGAAATACCATTTTTCATTCCCTGGCCGATTCCCAGCAAAATGACCAGGATAAATATTCCTGAAGCTACAGAAAGGCCGGTTAAAAAGGTTCGTAATTTATTTTTACGAATGGTTTCAAAAATCTCGTCCCAGCGATCTAAATCAAACATTTTGTGTAGCTCTAACCTGTGAAACCGGAGTATCTTCTATAATAACGCCATCTTTTAAGTTAACGATCCTTTTGGTCATATGGGCGATATCATGTTCATGAGTAACGATCAAAATGGTACGACCTTCATCATTGATCTTTTGTATAAGCTCCATCACCTCGTATGAAGTGGTGGTATCTAAGGCGCCTGTAGGTTCGTCTGCTAGCAGCACCTTGGGATCACTGGCCAAAGCCCTTGCAATTGCCACTCTCTGCTTCTGTCCTCCTGAAAGTTCGTTAGGAAGGTGTTTAGCCCAATCTGCCAGGCCAACTTTTTCAAGATAGCTCATAGCGCGATCCATTCTTTCTCCCCTGGCCATACCCTGGTAATACAATGGCAGGGCAACGTTATCCAGGGCATTTTTATAACCAATAAGATTAAATGACTGGAAAATAAACCCCAGAAATTTATTCCTGTATTTGGCAGCCTGTTTTTCGTTAAGGTTCTTGATAGGAACACCATCCAAGACATAGGAGCCTTTATCGGCCTCATCGAGCATTCCCAGAATATTTAAAAGTGTGGATTTTCCAGATCCTGAAGATCCCATTATAGATAATAGTTCACCTTCGGCAACGTTCATATTGATCCCTTTTAAAACGTGCAAAGAATTAGCACCCATTTTATAGGATTTATGAAGATCTGTTATTTCGATCATGATTGATGGTTATAATTTAAGAGAATGAGCTCCTAATTAATAAGACTGATTAAAAAATTATTTGTTACATTAATGTTATAGAAATAACAAAATATCAGATTACTAGCTTAATATTTAGAAAAATAGAATCGTCAAATCGATTACCTTCAGGAATCTTGCTAACCTTTTAAGACCCTTTATAAAATATGGGGAAAGTTCTTTTATCGCTTCTTATAATTGCAGGATCTAATTCCTTATTGGCCTTTCAAAATCCAGGTAATAGTAATTCATTAGAAAACCTGTATCTAACAGGTAGCTTTGGTATAATCAATTACGATTACACCAGGGAGTTATTGAACGACAATTTGCACACCACCGGCATATCGAACACCAGAACTTTTGCCGCACGGTTTTCAGTAGGTTTCCACCTTACAAATAAATGGGATCTGGAATTCAGCGTGATGCGGCCTCGGCTTTGGGTACAGTATAATTTTGAGTCCCCTAATAAATTTGACAAATCTGTATGGACGAACATATGGGCTATAAGTACCAGAAGAAATTTTAAATTGTTCGGGCGATCAACACTTTATTTAGAGGGAGGAGTAAGTAATGTTTCCAGAAAAGGGTTTGAACTAAACAAGGAGGTAGGAATCCCTGATGCAAGGTATATTTATCCTATTGCCTCTGCAGGATTGTTATATCCCATATCCAAGGAAATAGATGCCGCGGTAAATCTTACGATTTCCCCACCCAACAAAAATCACCGTCAACCAGCAACCAGTTTTATTGCTACAGGAATTGTTTATCATGTAAAAGAACCGTCAGATAAACACAGGAAGTCATACCTGGAAACACCTTATCAATTTCCTCAGCATTTATTTAATATAGGGATCGCATCAGATTATGCCGGCTTTAATACTAATAAGCAATTCTCCAGCGGATTAGATACAAGCATTCCAATTTTCTGGTTAGGAGACGTATATGTAAAAAACGGGATATCCGCTTCCTATCAAAAAAATCTTTTTCATACCCGAAAAAACTTCTCTTTAAGTGCCGGAGCAAACATTGCCTATTATAACACGCAAAATGACGAGTCCTTCTATGCAGTTTCTATATTTCCGGTTATAAAATGGTGGTTTTTAAGGACCAGGCCTGCTGATGTATATTTTAATTATTCTATTATTGGGCCGGCATATATAACCTCCAGTATCCTTGATAATTTAGACACGGGTGAGGAATTCACCTTTCAGGATTTTATGGGTATTGGATTAGTTTTCGGAAAAAAAAGAAATTATAATCTGGATTTCAAGATTACGCATTATTCCAATGGTAACCTGTTTACAGATAATCCTGGCGTGGCCATACCATTAAGTATAAATTTTGGGTACGCAGTTTATTGATAAACTTTACTTTTGAGCCGTCTATTTTGGGTTTTTCTTACGGGATCTGTAGATAAAGTACCCTACACCCCCTACCAGCAAATAAGGAAAGATCATAAGGAAGAGAATGCCGTCGTTGATACCTTTGGCAGTGCTTTGATCGGCTTCACTTTCCAGAACGGCGCGGCACATGGAGCACTGGGCTTCGGCCATATCTGGTAGCAAGAAAACGGTTGAAATTATTACTAGTGTAACCCAAAAATTCTTCATCATCAATTCCTTCTTAAGATCACTTCAAAAATAAGGATTTATCAGCCAAATTAATAATAAGGCATCATGAAAAGAAATACCATCACACCAGAAATAGCAACATATAACCAAATTGGAAAGGTCCATCTGGCAATTTTCGCATGTCTACTATATTGCCCTGTTAATCCCCTGTACATAGTGAACAGTACCAATGGGACGATAATTCCTGAAAGCACGATATGTGTTATAAGTATAAAGAAATAAATATACCTTAAGAGGCCTTCCCCTCCATAAGGAACCGGCTCATTACTTATTTTAGATAGGACATAACTCACCAGAAAGATCACTGAAAGACCAAAGGCGGCTATCATGGTATTTCTATGCTGCACATATTTTTCTGCTGTCATAAAGAAATAACCCACTATAAGCAATACCGCAGTTAGAAAATTCAATATTCCATGAAACAGTGGGAAACTCATTGGAGCTGCCCCGAACATATTATACCTCTCCGGCAATAGCATAAGAATTAAAACAATCACAGGAACCGCGATAGAAAGCGCAATGATCACCGGTACCGCTACTTTATCTGAAGTATTTAGGGTTGATTTCAAAGTAAATTATTTATGTCTTCAATTAATATTTCTATTTGCGGTTCTTCTTCACCCCGCGCAACACTTTTGTTTCTTTCTACAGATCCACGATAATAAATAATTGGATTCCCAAATTTATCCTTTCTTGATCTAATATACCCTTCTTTATCTACTAAAGCGAACATACCCTGATGTGCAAATCCACCCGCAGCTTCTGCGTCTTCACCGGCATAAATACCAAATCCCTTATTGGCCAGCTCATAGATGTCTTCCCGTTCACCGGTCAATAAATTCCAGTTTGGATTTGTGATCCCGTATTGTTCAGCGTATTCAGCCAAAACCTGGGGCGTATCATGAGCCGGGTCTATTGTAAAGGAAGCGATCCCAAAATCTGAGTTTTGCTTAAATTCATCCTGGATCTCAACCAAATTCTTATTCATTATGGGGCAAATGGTAGGACAGGTAGTGAAAAAGAATTCTACCAGATATACCTTCCCCAGGTAATCTTCGTTTGAGATCGTATCACCATGTTGGTTAACGAACTCAAAGGCCGGCGCTTTTTTCTTTTCTCCATCCAGCACGATATAGGCAAGAGGTTCCCCGGTTTTCACTTTACTGCG
>JBFGDP010000173.1:0-5380 GCA_041580575.1 Christiangramia sp. | reverse complement strand
TGACGTAAAATTTCTGGTAAAGAAAAATTAAATCTTCAACAACAAATTAGGATCAGGGCAGTTCTTTAGATAACTGTCCAGATCTTCTTTTTTCACCACTCCGGGATAGTCCCCGGAATGTCCCTGCATATTCTCCATGATCTGAAAATGCAGGTGCGGGGCGTAATCGCCGTTTTCCTGGAAATCACCTAATTCCGCGATCTTATCCCCTGCTTTTACCCTATCGCCAACATCAAGAGTTTCCAGTGAAGCACGAGAAAGGTGACCATACAGCGTATAAAAAGTTCGGTTATTTTCTATATGTTCTAAAATGATCGTAGGGCCGTAATCCCCGAAATTGTCATTATCCTGGAAACTGTGGATCTTAGCGTCTAAAGGACTCAAGATATCGGAATAAGCGGGAACCCAGATGTCAAGACCTATGTGTATGTTTCGGTTGGCTTCCTTTTCATTATTGAACAATTCACTTCGGTTATACAAAGTCCTTAATTCATTGTAACCCCCAAATGCTGCTTTAGCATTTCTGTTGCACAGAAATTCATCTATAAACACAGAAAATGCGGCCGAGGAAGCCACCTCAAGTCTCAGCAGGTCTCTGTTATTTTCTGAAAGGTCTATAAATGCATATTCTTCCTGCTTGAGATCACCACCAATTACCGGGGTAAATCCTATAGTAAGTCCATTAATAAAATCCGGAAAATTTTGCATACAATTTGACTTAAGGGAGCCAAATGTAACAGCTTAGTTTTAATTTATCAACACATCACTAAAATTTGCCTTGATAGTGATATTGGAATTTCCTTCCCTGGACCGGTTATATCCATTCAGTATCTCATTATCATAAGATTTTGAGGATTTCAATTTTAACCGGGATGGATGTTTGATGGAGCTTTGCATGCCGTTAAAGCTGAAATTAAATGCCGTGTCTGGTATGTTCAGCTCCAGATCACTGTTTTCAAGACTTATATTTAAGGTTTCAAAACCAGATCCCAGGTTCCTGATCTCCAGTTTCCCGAAAGAACCTGATAGAACCCCTGTTTCCCTAAGTTCATTGATGACCACATCGCTGGAATTTGAATCCAGCTTGATGCTAATCACCTTGTCCAGATTACAATTCTTTACAAATTGAGTAGATAGAACACCATACTCCCACAATCCTACTTTAACCGGAGAATAGGCAGCAGTGATGTTGGTATTTTTTCCGGAAATATGATTGGCTGAAAGCCGACTATGGGATAGGTCGGCTTTCAGATTCTTAATATTACTTCCCAGCTTAAGCTCACCGTGGCGAACATTTAGCTCCAGTTTTGCATCCCTGGGGATCTTTAATTTGATCGTCTTTTTAGACTTTACACTTTTTCCATCTTCCATGATAAAAGCACGGCCTCCTCTATTTTCCATTTGGGCTTCGAATTGCTTCCCGAACTGTTCGCCCCAGGCTTCCATTTTCTTTCCGAATTCTTCGCCCCAGGCTTCCATATCTTTTTCAAAATCTTTGCTCCAGGCTTCCATTTTAGCTTCATACTTCTTTTCATACTCCTCAGAATTCTTGGCCATTTTCTCGGCCCATTTCTCCATTTTGGCCTCATATTTCTTTCCGAACTTTTTCTCAAATTCAGCCTCCCATTTCTTCATGTATTTATCCCCATCCTTTTTATAAGCATCGTAATCGAACCTCATTCCTTTCATATCTTCAGCAAAACCGGGAGGAAGCGGATTTTCAGCAATATTATTTAAAATGGGCCCTACGAGGTTCTCCATCAAGGGACCTAACAGGTCGGGTAATTCTGAAAGGGAGCCTTCAAGGGCAGCCATATCAATGTCCATATCCATGTTCATATTCCCTGCAGATCCAGAGATGATCTTTATTTTATCCCTACTGGCGGAAGCGTCAAGTTTCCACGATCTGAGTAATTTTTCTGTATTTACATTATCGCCGGTATCTCCTTCAAGATAAGCTTCCAGCTGCACCTCATTCCGATCCCAGTTCTCAATAATGATATTCGTGTGACGGGAATCCAGTTCTATATTTACCTCTGGAGAGGTTTTAAAAGTTTTATTCATTCTGGTTTGAGCAAAACTTCCAGTGGCGATGAACAGCAGTGAAAGGATCACATATTTAAGCCTGATAGTTTTCATATCTGTTGTCTTTTGATTGTTCAATTTCGTCTAATTTGGTTTTCAATTTTTTGAGCAGATCCAGTCTAAGCTGTAAGTTCGCGATCATAGCTTCTACGGTCTCCTCGTTAATACCGGTTTCCTGAATTTCTAAATTCAATGCGATATATTCTTCATTCAGGATTTCCAGCTTCTTCATAAATGCATCTATAAGTTCTTTATTTCCCGGAGTCAACTCCAGTTTGGCGAGCTGTAAA
Source organism: Christiangramia sp. (assembly GCA_041580575.1). Classification (GTDB taxonomy): domain Bacteria; phylum Bacteroidota; class Bacteroidia; order Flavobacteriales; family Flavobacteriaceae; genus Christiangramia. The sequence goes on along the minus strand of JBFGDP010000173.1, from coordinate 3,005 downwards.
TTTACACTGGCCATATAATAATCTTCTATTTTTTTGAATTCCGGAGATACATCACTTAGTCTGTATTCTGGTTCATTAGCACTTTCGTTATCCAGCGTTTCAGCAGCCGGGCTATCTACGATCTGCGTATCGCTTGTAACAGCTTCTCCCCCGTTATTGAACAGGAAAAATGCGCCAACACCAAGGGCTACCAAGATTACGGCGGCTATCTGAAGAAAATTATATGATTTTCTTTCTACATTTTGAACCGGTAAGGCTTTGTCCAGCCTCGCTTCAAACCTTTTTTGATGTCCTGGTTCAAGCATTTCTTTTTTCTCATGCTTCTCATTTCGAAACATCTCTCTAATATCCTGTCCCATTGCTCAATGTTTTAAGTTCTTCCTGTAATTTTTTCTTTCCCCTGTGTACCAGAGTGCGCGATGCTACCTGGGTAATATCCAGAATCTCGCTAATCTCCTCATGGTCATACCCTTCGATTAAAAACAGCATTAGGGGATATTTATATTTCTCGGGCAGTTCCTGGATCTTTTCCTTAACCTCTTCCACCCCAATACTGTCATCTACCTGCCAGTTATTCTCTTCTTCCACTGTTCCCAACGTCTGTTCATTAATAGCAATAATTTCAAGCTTTCTGGTTTTAAGCTTATCCAAACATTTATTGACAACGATCTTCTTTAACCAGGCGCCAAAACTGACCTCTCCGTTAAACTGATGTAACTTTTCAAAAGCTTTAATAAAAGCTTCCTGCATTGCATCTTCTGCTTCCATGGCATCTTTCATAAATCGAAGTGCTACATAATACATCCCGTCGCAATATTTGTTGTACAGCTTGAGTTGTGCCCTCCGGCTGTTCTGTTTACAAGCTTCTATTAGCTTATGCTGTATCAATTTAATTGGCTTTTGATGGGTTAGTTCATTTTAAAGACGATACGAAATTTCCCGCGTTGCAAAAATTCGGAAAAAAATCCCAGATTAATTTCATATTCATACATTTAATAGCAAATATGACCAGGTATGATCACTCTGGACAAATTTTTGAAAATCTAATCCCAAAAAAGTATATGAGCAGAAATACAAGACTAATTTTAAAGATCGGGAGCATTCTGATATTCCTTGGGTTATTGACCGCTTTTATTTTTAGATATACTACCAAAGCCCATAGCCCTGAGGATATGGTTATCTATAAACAAAATGATCTTGTACTGGAAGTTTTCTATAACCGACCATCAAAAAAAGATCGAGTGATCTTTGGAGAGCTGGTCCCCTATAACAAAGTATGGCGCACGGGAGCGAATGAAGCCACCACTTTTGAAACTAGTAAAGATATTTTAATAGATGGTAGCCTTCTGAAAGCCGGTAAATATACTCTTTGGACCATCCCCATGGAAAACAGCTGGAAGATCATGTTCAACTCTAAAATGTACCCCTGGGGGATCAATTTAGATAAAGAAGCTTACCGGGATGAGCGGTTTGATGCTTTAGTACTGGAAAGACCGGTAGAAAACCTTGATGATGTAATTGAACAATTTACCATAGATTTTGATGAATCGGGAGAATTCGTAAATATGATTTTGGCCTGGGATCAAACCAGAATTGTTTTACCCATAAAAATAGAAGAGGTGCCTATGGGCACCTCAGCTCAGGAATAAATACTATAAATCTTATTCGTCCAGTAACAAATTTAGCGTAACATCAATATTATCACGCGTAGCTCTGGAATAAGGGCAAATTTCATGTGCCTCATTAACCAGCTTCTCCCCGGTTTCTATATCGATTTCAGGAATATAGGTATCCAGGATAGCAGAAAGTTGCAGGTTCCCAGACTCGGTCTTACCTAGTTTTACAGTAGCTGTAACACTGTAATCTCCCAGGTCTACCTTATGCTTTTTAGCTACTACCTCCAGCGCGCTTCCATAACAGGAAGAATAGCCAGCAGCGAATAATTGCTCGGGATTGGAATAATCTCCGCCTTCACCGCCAAGTTCTTTAGGTTTTCTAAGCTCCATTTCCAGAATACCATCTTCACTGCGGGTGTGACCATTACGACCACCATGTGTAGTAACTTTAGTTTTATACAAATTCTTCATTGCGTGAATTAATTTAAGTAATTTAGTTTTTCTCAATATACCAAGCATTTGATGATGCCTGAAACAGAGATTCATAAATTTGTCATAAATATTCTACCCGATTTTGAGTAAAGACCAGCAAAAATCAGCCTTAAGCGAGTCTGGAAGTAAACCCGCATCAGGAAACGTGAGCCCAGAATCTGCCAGAAAGATCAGAAGTTTCAGAAAAAATAAGTTCTCAGAAAAAGAACTTCTGAAAGGTCTTCTGCAGGGAAATAAAACTGCACTGGGCAGGGGAATCACTCTAATTGAGAGTAACCAAAAGTCGCATCAAAAGCAGGCTGAATATCTCATCGAAGGCGCTCTGCCTCATGCGCACAGATCCATTAGAATTGGGATCACCGGCGTACCGGGAGTTGGCAAAAGTACTTTCATTGAAAGTTTTGGATCCTATCTTATTGGCCAGGGTAAAAAAGTAGCCGTGCTCGCAGTGGACCCCAGCAGCTCGGTCTCCCATGGCAGTATACTGGGTGATAAAACCCGTATGGAAAATTTGGTGACCAGGCCCGAAGCTTTTATAAGACCTTCCCCCAGCGGTGATTCCCTAGGCGGGGTTGCGCGAAAAACCCGTGAAAGTATACTTCTATGTGAAGCTGCAGGATTTGAGATCATCCTTATTGAAACCGTAGGAGTGGGCCAGAGCGAAACCACTGTCCACAGCATGACCGACTTTTTTCTTTTACTGAAATTAGCCGGTGCCGGTGATGAACTTCAGGGAATAAAGAGAGGTATCGTAGAAATGGCAGACGGGATCGTGATCAACAAGGCCGATGGTGAGAATCAAAAACCGGCACGTGAAGCCAGCCTGGAGTTTAAAAGAGCTTTACAATTATATCCGGCCAAGGAAAGCGAATGGAAACCCAGGGTTAAGTTATGTAG
>JBFGDP010000172.1:0-5400 GCA_041580575.1 Christiangramia sp. | reverse complement strand
TCTCCCCCAAGGGCCCAGAGAAATTCTTTAGTTTCAACTTTCCTGGCTGCTTCAGCAAAATAATCATCCTGATAAATCCTTATCACCTCCTTTTCGATTACAGGCGCACCATTTTCTTCCACTAATTTCCAGGAACCTTCCATGGATTGTGAATATAAAACATCAGAGAAAAGGAGAATAGTTATTACAACAAGCGTCTTCATAACCTATAAATTTTTGATCCTTATAAAGTTAAGAAGTAATCGGCAATTTTCGGCTAAAGCTGTATCAGGCTATTCTTTTTCCTCACCATATTTATCATATTCGGGATACAGGAAATTATTGTAAGGGAATCTGGTAATATGAATGTCCCGCACTGCCTCGTAGACCTTTCTGCGGAAATCTTCCATATTTTCCTTATTAAGGGCAGATATGAAGAGTGCATTACTGTCCCCAACCTTATTCATCCAGGTTTTTTTCCACTCCTTCAGGGTAAAATGAGCTGAAGTTTTTTCAGTAATAAGATCATCATCATCAATCACTTCTGGCTCGTAAGCATCGATCTTATTAAAAACCATGATAGTAGGTTTTCCCAGAGTTTCGATCTCGGTAAGAATCTGGTTCACAGAATTTATATGCTCTTCGAAATTTGGATGAGAAATATCGACCACGTGTAACAATAGATCTGCTTCACGCACCTCATCCAAAGTAGATTTAAACGACTCTACAAGCTGTGTAGGCAACTTCCTGATAAATCCCACCGTATCACTTAAAAGGAACGGGAGATTGCGGATAACCACCTTTCTAACGGTTGTATCCAGGGTTGCAAATAGTTTGTTCTCTGCAAAGACCTCACTTTTACTAATAACATTCATTAAGGTAGATTTACCAACGTTGGTGTATCCAACAAGGGCCACTCTAACCAATTGACCACGGTTACCGCGCTGCACCTCCATCTGCCTGTCTATGGTCTCCAGTTTCTTTTTTAATAGGGAGATCTTATCGCGAACGATCCTACGGTCTGTCTCGATCTCTGTTTCCCCGGGACCACGCATACCAATACCACCACGCTGTCTCTCCAGGTGAGTCCACATACCGGCAAGTCTTGGTAACAGGTATTCATATTGCGCAAGCTCTACCTGGGTCCTGGCGTAACTCGTCTTTGCCCGTTGGGCAAAAATATCCAGAATTAACCCTGTTCTATCCAGGATCTTACACTTCAGGATCTTTTCTATATTCTTTTGTTGGGCAGGAGTAAGCTCATCATCAAAAATAACCGCTCCAATATCATTTTCATCTGCAAATTCCTTCACATCATTCATCTTCCCGGAACCAATGAATGTCTTAGGGTCGGGGCGATCCATACGCTGGGAAAATCTTTTAATAACTTCGCCTCCGGCAGTATAGGTTAGAAACTCCAGTTCATCCAGATATTCCTCCAGTTTTTCCTGATCCTGATCTTTGTTAACTATACCAATAAGGACAGTTCTTTCGTAAGATAAATCGGTCTTTTCAATCATAGACGCAAAGGTAATCAATAGTATGCTATCAGCTTAAAACTGAAAATACTTCAACAAAATTTTAACTGAAAAAGGCCTGTTAAGAATAACAGACCTTTAGATTTTATACTTTTCTTTTTTCTAGAATCCAAAATTGATCCCTACACCAAGTACTTCTCTAATTTGAAAAGCACCTACCGCATTATCGTCATAGATCGCCTGGAAGATAAAATTGGCAGAAAGGTAGTCGTTAATTCCCATATCGAGATTTAGCAGGTAATCTATATCTACATTTCCGGGTTTATCCAGGTAATTGGAATACAGTGAAATGGTATGTTCCATATTCACATTTTCAAGAATCTCATAGCCTAAAAATGCACTCAGGGAAGCTCCAAGCTCAAACCTCATGGATTTGCCTGCATCCACACCAAAATACTGTCCGTCTACATAAGCTGGTCCGCTGGTGAAATCCTTATCCACAAATATGAATCTGGCCGTAGCCGGGGCAAGATTTACCACAAAATTATCGTTCTTTTTATACATAATCCCGGGGCCAGTTTGCAAATAGGCAGGGGAAAGGAAATTCGTGATCTCGGTCCTGGTGGTTTCTCCGGTAACGGCATCTTTGCCAAACACATAACCTTCCACAAACTGAGTTCTAAAATTTAAAAACCAGGAGTAGTAGAAATTACTGGCTTCAATCTGTTTCCCGGCAATAGAATTCAATTCTAAACGGTCACTTGTCTTCCTTGCAAATTCATCACCATTAACCTTGGTTAGCCCGTAATTGGCAAGTATCCTGTTATCCCAGGTAAATTTATCTTTCCTGTAATTGAACTGGTAATCCAGGGTAAGATTCCCCGCTATACTTGAGGTTCCACCACCTGTCCATTCTTTATTAAAGGCCGACTGATTGAAAAGTAACTGTATATTCCCCTCCTTAGTCCACCCATTAGGTGGTATCGAGTCTTGTTCTGTAGAATCCTGGGCCATGGCAGTTCCTGAAATCAGCAAGAAAGAAATGGCTAAGAGTAAAGTTTTCTTCATAATTAAATTTTTGGTTGTTTATATAGAGGTACAGATGAACATGCTTCCCCATACATTAAACTTCTAACCACGGGTTGAAGTTTATTGATAAGGAAAATATACGCATTTTTTGGGACTGGCTTATTCGAGCAGCCTTTGATGATCACAGGTTTCCCCTTAAGGTCCGTAACATCCATCTTTTCTATAATTTCCTGGTAAAGATGACTTTCAAGCTCTTCGAGATCTCCAATCACTACTTTTTTGGCATATGGCTCCAGGTAGGTGGCGATAAGCATATAGGCCCAGGCCGGGATGATCGCATCTGTAGAACAACCCAGGGCGATATATTGATCTTTGTATTGTGACCAGTCATGGTTTTTAGCCTGTTCCCTAAAGTCTTTCTCCTTAAGTACAAATCCTTCAAAAAGCCATTGGCTTACATCAAAAAGAAACCTTTGCCCCTTTGGATAATAATCCTCCAGATTAAAGGTTATAAGTTTACTTTGAGCGACCCGATTTATTAATTCTTCCGCCATAAATTTCTTTTAAAGTAATCCAAGTTCCAGCTTCGCCCCTTCACTCATAAGATCCTGGCTCCATGGTGGGTCAAAAGTGATCTCTACTTCAGCGTCTTTTACCATATCCAGAGATTTTACCTTTTCTTCCACTTCCAGGGGCAATGTTTCAGCCACAGGACAATTTGGTGTGGTAAGGGTCATTAAGATCTTTACATCATAATCTGTACTCACCATTACGTCATAAATTAGCCCAAGCTCGTAAATGTCTACCGGGATCTCAGGATCATAGATCGTTTTAAGAACGGTTACGATCTTCTCTCCAAGTTCCTGTGTATTTATTTCCTGTTCCATTTTAATTCAATTGTGTTTGATATGCTATCGCATACATTTTTAGTTGTTTGATCATACTTACCAGACCATTGGCTCGCGTAGGAGAAAGATGTTCTTTTAATCCAATCTCGTCAATGAATTTAGTATCTGCCTCGATGATCTCTGAAGGGTGTTGATTCGAAAACACTCTAATTAGTATTGCTACGATTCCCTTGGTAATTATAGCATCACTGTCTGCCGTAAAAGCAAGTTTGTCTCCTTCAAGCTCGGCATGAACCCAAACCTTACTCTGGCAGCCTTTTATAAGATTTTCATCTATCTTATATTTTTCATCGATCAAAGGCAAAGACTTACCCAGTTCGATCATGTACTCATAACGTTGCATCCAGTCATCGAACATTGCAAACTCCTCAACTACCTCCTGTTGTTTTTCCTGAATCGTCATATTTCAATTTTACGCAAAAGTACAATAAGAAGTACTGCTATTCAACATTTTCTGCTAATCTTAAGATAGCCTCCACCAATGGTTTTATAGCTGTTGGAGCATTTCCATGATCAAAGGAATTAGTCTTATAAAGCGTATCATTCTTACGAATACTTAATATGGCATGAAGGGCCGCATCTGATGCTCTCGATTCTGATGGCGCTTTTAACCGATTTATTTTTGAAACCTCTACACCTTCCAGCTCACTCAAAACTTTCTTCCATTCGTCTGGAGTTAACTTGACGGAATTTTCATTAGAATTTAATCCTGTGCTTTTAAGCTTAATTTCATCTGGTGTTACCGTATATAAGGTTGTAGATCCCCTGGTGAAAGTTTCATAGCTAATACTTACAATTTCCTGCTGTGTTGAATTAGAACATTCGCTCCCGGCGAAAAGGATCATTAAAAAAGCAAAAAAAGTGATTTTCATATTATTTGGAATTATTACGACATATTACGAAAAAAGTACCATTAAGGTACTTTTTTGAATATTATTAATCCTGCAAATCACTTTATATGTGTGCAATATTGAATTACTGCAGCATCATTTTAGCTTTTTTCACCGCTTTGATAAATAGGTCTATTTCCTGAAAGGTATTATAAAAAGAGAAGGAAGCTCTTACCGTGCCTGGGATCTTAAAAAAATCCATTATAGGCTGGGCACAGTGGTGGCCTGTTCTTACCGCTATTCCCATTTTATCCATTAATGTACCCAGGTCGTAAGGATGCAGGCCTTCAATATTGAAAGAGATCACCGCGGTTTTTTCTGCAGCTTCTCCATAGATCTTCATTCCTTCTATTTCCCTGAGTTTTTTCGTTGCATACTCTAACAACTCATGTTCGTAAGCTGCTATAGCTTCTATGCCTATGGCATTCATATAATCTAATGCTGCTCCAAAAGCTATCCCTCCGCAAATATTTGGCGTTCCCGCTTCAAATTTATGAGGCAATCCTGCGTAGGTGGTTTTTTCAAAAGATACGGTTGCTATCATCTCACCACCACCCTGGTAAGGTGGTAATTTCTCCAGCCATTCTTCCTTCCCATATAAAATCCCTACTCCGGTTGGGCCGCACATTTTATGAGCAGAAACCACGTAGAAATCTACATCAAGTTCCTGTACATCTGCCTGTATATGAGGTGCTGCCTGTGCTCCATCAATAAGCACTGCTGCATCTACCGCATGAGCTTTTTCAATAATAGCCTTTATAGGATTAACCGTCCCCAGGGCATTTGAGACATGATTAAGAAAAACCAGTTTCGTTTTAGAACCAAGGAGGTTTTCAAATTCTGAAAAAATAAGTTCCCCATTGAGATCCATCGGGATGACCTTTAGTACAGCTCCGGTCTTTTCGCATAACATCTGCCACGGAACTATATTGGAATGATGTTCCATCGCTGAAACGAGGATTTCATCACCTTCTGTCAGTATTGAAGAGAATCCATTGGCCACCAGGTTGATCCCATGAGTGGTTCCCGAAGTGAAAATGATCTCATGTGACCTGGCAGCATTAAAATGCTTCTGGATCTTGATCCTCGCCTGCTCATATTTATCTGTAGCTTCCT
>JBFGDP010000171.1:0-5419 GCA_041580575.1 Christiangramia sp. | reverse complement strand
AGTGGAAATTGTCACATTGAGCGTAGTCGAAATGTGGAAGTTGGAAAAGAGATATCCCTGCGGTCGAAATGACGTTAATTAATAACAGATAATTGATAATTGAAATTTGAGAAATGTCACATTGAGCGCAGTCGAAAGGTGATAAGTGGAAATTGAAGAGTGAAAAGTGGAAAATGTCACATTGAGCGTAGTCGAAAGATGATAAGTGGAAAGTGAAGAGTGGAAAGTGGAAATTGTCACATGGAGCGTAGTCGAAATGTGGAAATTGGAAAAGAGATATCCCTGCGGTCGAAATGACATTAATTGATCAACAGAACAGATAACCGATAACAGATAACCGATAACTGATAACTGATAACTGAGAGTATGCTAGCGATACTGAACAAAGAAATACGATCTTTCTTTTCTTCCCTTACGGGTTACCTGGTGATTGGTCTTTTTCTTATCGCCTGCGGATTTTTTCTTTTTGTATTCCCGGGCGGTTACAATATTCTGGACAGTGGCTTTGCAGATTTGAAACCCTTTTTTAACCTGGCGCCATGGATCTTTTTATTTCTGATCCCGGCTATCGCCATGAAGTCTTTTGCCGATGAAAAACGCATGGGCACCATGGAGATCCTGCTAACAAAACCTATCGGATCCTGGAAACTGGTCCTGGGAAAATACCTGGGAGTATTAGGACTGGTCAAATTAGCCATTCTGCCCACCTTGCTTTATGTCCTGGCCATTGCTCAATTAGGCAGGCCCATTGGCAATTTTGATATTGGTGCGACTATAGGTTCCTATCTAGGGCTGGTGTTTTTGGGTGGTTGTTATGCCGCCATCGGGATATTTGCCTCCAGTCTTTCCTCTAACCAGATCGTTGCTTTTCTTTTAAGCGTTTTCTTATGTTTTACCTTTTACTATGGATTTGAAGGCCTTAGCCAGACAAAAATCTTTGGTAATTCCAGCTATATAATAGAATTTTTCGGAATCAGTTTCCATTATAAAAGTATTAGCCGCGGAGTCATAGACACCCGGGACGTAGTCTACTTCCTGAGCCTGATAATCCTTTTTTTAAAATTAACGGAGATGAAACTCTCTGCAAACAGAATTAGGGGATAATGAATAGATCCAATAACATAAGGTCCGTACTTGTTTTCCTGGTAATTCTTATTGCCGTAAACTTTTTATCTGCAGAATTTTACCAGAGGTTCGATCTTACCGGAGATCAGCGGTACACCCTGTCTCCTGCCGCAAAGGAAATCATCACCGATGTGGAACAACCGGTTGTGATAGATGTTTTCCTTGAAGGTAACTTCCCTTCAGAATTCAGAAGGTTGCGCAATGAAACCAGGCAAATGCTGGAAGAATTTTCTGCCTATAACCGGAATATTAAATTCAGTTTTACCAATCCTTTAGAAGAAGGAGATGATGCTAATGCCATCGCCGAAGAATTTTATAAACTGGGCATGACCCCGGCAAGGCTGAATGTTCAGGAGAATGGCAAGAACAGTGAAAGCATAATTTTTCCCTGGGCGATCGCAAATTATGGCGATAAGACCGTAAAGATCCCCCTGCTTAAAAACCAGATTGGGGCCACCGATGAGGAGCGGGTAAATGCTTCGGTGCAACAGTTGGAGTATGCTCTGGCAGACGGCTTAAGCAAACTGATCTATCCCCGGGAAAAGAAGATCGCAGTAATGCGTGGCAATGGAGAATTACCCGATGCCAGGATCGCAGATTTTGTAAAGACGATTCAGGAGTATTATTATATGGCGCCATTTACGCTGGACTCTGCAGCTATCAATCCGCAGAAAACACTGGAAGACCTAAAGGCTTATGACCTGGTCCTGGAGCCAAAGCCTACCCAGCCTTATACCGAAAATGAGAAATATGTGCTGGACCAGTATTTAATGCATGGCGGTAAGATCCTGTGGCTGGCGGAAGTTACCAATATGGAGACCGACAGCCTTTTTAACGAACAGGGAACAGCCATCGCAGTTTCCCGGGATCTGAACCTGGGAGATTATTTTTTCTCCTACGGTCTAAGGATCAACCCGGAGATTGTAAACGACCTCTACTCTGCCCCGATCATCCTGGCCAGCGGCAGCGGAAACAACACCCGGTTCAACCCCTACCCCTGGTTCTATAGTCCGTTGACCAGTTCACCTAATGATCATCCTATTATCAACAATATTGAAGCGGTAAAATTTGAATATGCCAACCCCATAGATACACTGGCCAATGATATTGAGAAAACCGTTCTTTTAAGCAGTTCTCCGCGCACCAGGCTGGAAGGCGTCCCGGCCCGGATAAGCCTGGATATGGTTGGCGAAAAGCCCGATTTGAGCACCTATAATGCCGGCGAACAGCCCCTGGCGGTATTGCTGGAAGGTAACTTCAAATCTGTTTACAAGAACAGGATAAAGCCTTTTCAAATTTCAGATCATCGGGACCGGGGAGAAGATTCAAAAATGCTGGTAATTTCAGACGGGGATGTTATCAAAAATGATATTCAGGCGGGCAAACCAATGGAACTGGGCTTCCAGCGGTACACCGGGAACACCTATGGCAATAAAGAATTCCTTTTAAATGCCGTAAACTATTTACTGGATGATACAGGTTTGATAGACATTCGCAGCAAAGAGATCAATTTAGCCTTCCTGGACCGCGAAAAAACAGCTCAGCAAAGGGAATTATGGCAAATAATCACCATCGGCGGTCCGGTTCTGTTATTGCTCATTTCTGGCTTTGGGTACCGGTACTACCGCAGAAGGAAATATGTGAAGTAACAGTCGGGAAGATTCTCCATACGCTTTCAATTGCCACATATTAACAATTTGCATTCAACTAAAATTGGCAACCTGTTATTTTTCAGCAAATTACAGCATCGCTTCAATGAAAGTCTGTTAATAAAAACTCGGTGAACAACCCGTTATTTTTGACTTATTCAAATATATTTGTAATTGATTCAAAATAAATCAATAAAAGCCGATGAAATTTATTGTATCCAGCAATTACCTGCTGAAACAGCTACAAATACTTGGAGGGGTAATTAACAACAGTAACACGTTACCAATTTTAGACAATTTCCTTTTCGACCTTAATAATGACGAGTTAACGGTTTCTGCCTCAGACCTTGAAACCACGATGTCTGCGAAACTTAAGGTAGAATCTGATTCTGAAGGTAAGATCGCAGTTCCTGCAAAATTACTTTTAGACACCTTAAAAACGTTCCCAGAACAGCCACTTACTTTTGTAGTTGAAGATAACAATACCATAGAGTTAAGTTCTAACCACGGTAAATATGCCCTGGCCTATGCCGATGGTGAAGAGTTCCCGAACCCGGTAGAACTGGAAGATCCCAGCAGTACTGTAGTTGAGGCAGACATACTGGCTTCTGCAATTTCGAAAACCATTTTCGCGTCTGGTAATGACGATCTTAGACCGGTGATGAGCGGTGTATTCTTTCAATTTTCTGAAGAGGGACTCACCTTTGTGGCTACCGATGCGCATAAACTGGTTAAATATTCCAGAGAAGATATCAAGGCCAGCCAGGCCGCAGAATTCATTATGCCTAAAAAGCCATTGAACCTGCTTAAAGGTATCCTGGCGGGAAGCGAATCTGATGTTCTTATAGAGTATAATGATTCCAATGCTAAATTCACTTTTGATGAGACGCAGCTTATCTGTAGACTAATTGACGGGAAGTATCCTAATTACGAGGCGGTAATACCAAAGGAGAACCCTAATAAACTTACTATAGAGAGAAACCAGTTCTTAAGTTCAGTGAGAAGGGTTTCGATATTCTCTAATAAGACCACCCACCAGGTGAGACTGAAGATCGCCGGAGCCGAGCTTAATATTTCTGCGGAAGATGTAGATTACAGCAATAAGGCCGAGGAGCGTTTAACCTGTTCTTACCAGGGAGATGATATGCAAATAGGTTTTAATTCCAGGTTTTTAATTGAAATGCTGGGGAACTTAACTGCAGATGATGTGATGCTGGAAATGAGCTTACCAAACAGGGCAGGGATTCTTACTCCGGTAGACGGACTGGATCCGGGAGAAAAGATCACCATGCTGGTGATGCCGGTCATGCTGAATAACTAAGCTTTTTGCGCTGCTTAAATGAAGCGGCCGCTACAGATAAATTCAAATTTCGAAATACGAAAAAGCCCGTTCAATTATTTGAGCGGGCTTTTTCTTTCTAACTAAAAAAACTAACTATTTAAATTTTAATCAGCCAGGCTGTTCCAAGGCTTGGGCATTTCGCTTCTATTTCTAATACTTTATTAAATAAGTACCTGAAATAAATTCAGGTTGACGGTATTTACTATAATTATTTCAGAAATTCTATGCTTAGGGGATAATAAGGCATTTCGCCATTACTAACTTTTATGGCATTCAGAATAGGAAATATAAGTGCAATCAGACCGATAACGATCAGTAAAACGATGCCCAGTCCAAAAAGGATGATCAGCGGGATAGAGATGAGCGAATAAATGAACAGGCTAATCTGGAAGTTGAGGATCATTTTGCCGTGCATATCCATGCCGGCTACTTTATCTTTTTGTGTTAGCCATAATATTAGCGGCACTATAAATCCTCCTATTCCGGTTACCAGGTCCAGCAATTGGCTCAGGTGGGTCATGACCAGCATTTGATTGTCTTCTCTCATTGGTAAATTGTTGATGGTTAGTTAAATGTTCTATATAAAGGACGCGCAACAGAGAGGATTGTTACATAATAGGACGCATCAATGAATTCTTTTATAAATTTGCCACATGAAATTGAATGATACTATTGTAGCCCTGGCTACACCATCAGGTGCCGGTGCCATTGCCGTAATAAGGGTTTCGGGTCCAGATGCCATAAAGATTGTGGCTCCTCTTTTTAAAGCGAAAAGCAAAAAGCCTCTGGAAGATCAGCCTACGCATACCATTCACCTGGGAAATGTGATGGATGGTGAAAGAACCATAGACGAAGTTCTGGCTTCGGTTTTCAGGGCACCAAAGTCGTATACCGGGGAAGAGACCGTAGAGTTATCCTGCCACGGCAGCCCGTATATACAGCAGGAGATCATTCAGTTATTGATCCGGAAGGGGTGCCGGTCTGCTGAAGCCGGAGAATTTACCTTACGTGCATTTTTAAATGCAAAAATGGATCTTAGCCAGGCAGAAGCTGTGGCCGATCTTATTAATTCTGAAAATGCCGCCTCCCACCAGATGGCCATGCAGCAGATGCGCGGTGGATTCTCTAATGAAATTCAGAAGCTGCGCGAAGAATTGCTGAACTTTGCCTCCCTTATAGAGCTGGAGCTGGACTTCGCCGAAGAAGACGTGGAATTTGCGAATCGTGACCAATTCAAACAGCTCATCGCCAAAATACAGACCGTTCTTAAAAGACTTATTGATTCTTTTGCTACCGGAAATGT
>JBFGDP010000170.1:0-5441 GCA_041580575.1 Christiangramia sp. | reverse complement strand
GGGATCTATATTTTTTACTGGCTGGGGTGTTTCATCAAAAGGATCTATACTTTGCGGTTTTTCTTCTTCTTTCTTAGGTATCACCACCGTTTCTTTCCAGTCCTTTTCTTCGTCTGTTTCAGAAATATTGGTTTGATGTTCCTGCATGGCATCCTGTAATTCTTTTTTACCCGATTTAAAATACCCTCCAATCATTTCAGGAGTTACTTTTAAGCGTATGGCCAGGTATGAGATGAATAAAAAGGTGAGCAATAGTACTGTACCAAAAAAGCCCAGATAATCCTGGATAAAATCATTGGTTTCAAAGCCAATGCGTCCACCCAATAATGCATTTTTGTGTGCAAAAAATCCAAAGAATACAGATACCCAGATCATCACCAGGATTCCCCAGAACCAGAATTTCCTAAGGTTGGTACTGTTAAATCCAAAGAAGAGGTAAACACCGCTTAGAAATATTAAAAATGCGATAGAAAAAGAGGCCAGTCCAAATCCCTTGTAAATGAAAAAATCGCTGATCGCTGCTCCAAATTTACTCAACCAGTTCTTAGCTTCGAGCTCTCGGTTTGCAAACTCATTCAGCACACTTTGATCTGCCTGCCAGTTGAAAAGGAACGAGATGAATGCGACGATAAGGGCCAGGCCGAAAAGCATCAGGAAACTACCCAAAACCACTTTTTGCTGCCGGTTGAGCTTCAGTGAAAAATTGCGAGATTTAGTAGGGTTTTTCTTGGTTTTAGCTTTCTTTTTAGCCATATGTAGGTTGACGGATTTCAGCAAAAATACAAATAAGCCTTCTCCAAATTAAAGAAAAAAAACTTCAATTTTAAAAGTTATGCAATATACTGAAATAAGGCTGGCATGAAATAAGCCGGATAATTGAAATTTATTGGCCTTCGTTAATTAAAATATGTAGGGGATGTAAATAAAGCCAGCGATAATGACCGCGATGAGAGCGGCGATAAATACGGCGCCGGCAGCGACATCTTTAATATGACCAATTTTACTGTGAAAATCTGGATGCACGAAATCTGCCATAGCTTCCATAGCGGTATTAAGACCTTCGGCTGCCATGACCAGTCCTATGGCCAAAAACTGAAATATCCATTCTGTACGGGAGATCTCAAAATACCAGCCGGCGATACACACCAAAATTGAAACTACGAATTGTACCTGGATGCTGGGCTCATGCCTTAGCAGTAGCCACGCGCCTTTAATTGCATATCCACCTCCTCTAATTCTTTTTCCGAGGAAACTGTTCTTCATTATAATAGTATTTTCAGAGCGGCAAGATAATCTGGTTCCTCATCGATACTGGGAACCTGTTGTGAGTGGATCACATGACCGTTTTCATCTAAAACGAGCACGGCCCTGGACAGAAGCCCTTCAAAAGCTCCATCTATCATTTCTACCCCGTAGTCCTTACCAAAATTCCTGTCCCTGAAATCAGAAAGATTGATGACTTTTTCCAATCCTTCATCACTCACAAATCTTTGCTGTGCGAAAGGAAGATCCCGGGATATGCACAAAACTACTGTGTTCTTCAGATCAGATGCTTTTTTATTGAAATTGCGAACTGAGGTGGCGCAAACTCCGGTGTCAATACTTGGGAAAATGTTCATGATCACTCTTTTCCCTTTAAACTCTTCCAGGGTTCCTATGGAAAGATCTGATTTTACCAGTTCAAAATGAGGTGCTTTTTCATCTAAAGCGGGAAGATTCCCATAAGTTGTAACCATTTGGTCACCGAGTTCAACTTTTGCCATGCTTTTTTTTATTAAGATTATAAATTTAGAAGATTGTCCATCGGTAATTACTAAAATTATCATAAAACAATAAGGGCTGTTTCCTAATGAAAACAGCCCTTTAGAATTGTTTTGTTTGAAGATCTACTGGTCTATAGAACCTAAGACCTTTTTCACAAAATTATTTGCAGCATCCCTTTCCGGGACACCATTTTCTATCATTTTATGAACTTCTACAGCCCCGCAAAGGTTGGTAATAAGTTCACCTATCACATCCATTTCCTCTTCAGAAACAGAACGGTGCTCGGTAAAACTTTCCAGAACTTCAATTGTGTGCTCTAGTTTCTCAACCTCGTTGTTCTTCTGCAGATGTTTAATTACTGGTAACTTCATCAACTAAGTTTTTTAATTGATCAAACTTATTCGTTTGAACCTGATTTATAAAACTTCCATTTTTGAATGTTGCGAAGGTTGGTAGGTTATCTACTTTCGCCATCTTTCTAGATTCCGGAAATTTTTCGGCATCTACCAGGACGAATTGAGTGCTTTCATGTTCTGAAGCCAGTTTTTTAAATTTAGGCTTCATTAACCTGCAGGTCCCGCACCATCCGGCCATATATTGAACCACAACAGTATCGTTACTACTTATCACTTCGCTTAAGTTATCCTGATCTAATTCTTTAATCATAGCAATTTTTTTAGATTCTAAATTTAAGCTAAACCTTATTTTAGTTCAGGCTTAAATATGAAGCCACACCTTCACGGTTGGCGTTCATAGCCTCTTTACCTTCTTCCCAGTTCGCAGGACATACTTCACCTTTTTCCTGTACGTGAGTATAAGCGTCGATTAATCTCAAGAACTCATTTACATTTCTTCCTAGTGGCATATGGTTAATACCTTCATGGAATACTGTTCCTTCTTCGTCGATTAGGTAAGTAGCTCTATAAGTTACATTATCACCTTCTAAAGTCACTGCTCCGGTCTCATCGTCATAAGTTTCGCTCATGATATCAAGAATATCAAGTCTTGAACTTAAATTACGATTAGAATCTGCAAGGATTGGATATTTAACACCTTCGATACCTCCATTATCCTTCGGAGTATTTAACCAGGCAAAGTGTACTTCTGGAGTGTCGCAAGAAGCTCCTATAACCATTACATTTCTCTTTTCGAATTCTTCCATCGCATTTTGGAATGCGTGTAGTTCTGTAGGGCAAACAAAGGTGAAATCTTTTGGGTACCAGAAAAGCAATACTTTTTTATTGTTTTTCTGAGCTTCCTCAAGAACATTGATCTTGAAAGTATCACCCATTTCGTCCATTGCATCTACGCTAAGATTTGGAAATTTTCTTCCTACTAATGCCATATTATTTTATTGTTTATTGGTTAAACTTATTCTTTTTTACAGCTGCAAATTTAACAACTGAGGTCGCTATTTTCGCTTCTGAAAATTTTTATATTTTATTACACAATAGGATTCTTCTATTGATTTTATTTAAACCAATAGCTAGTGTTTATAATTGTCGAAATATCAATATTTTAACCCAGGAAGTGAAAATTTCTAAACGCTATTTATCCTTAAGCATTTTAATTTTGATCCCGACTGCAGCAAACAACAAAGTCATAAACGGGCTTAAATAATTGAAGAAGGCATAACCGGCGTAAGAAAGTACAGGCACGCCCAGTACGCCGCTATGATATGCACCACAAGTATTCCAGGGCACAAGCACTGAGGTAACAGTTCCTGAATCTTCAAGGCTACGACTCAGGTTTTCTGGAGCAAGGCCTTTATCCCTGTATGCTTTGGCAAACATTTTTCCGGGAACCACAATAGCAAGATATTGATCTGAAGCAGTAACATTTAAAGCCAGACAGCTAAAAACCGTACTGGCAAACAAGCCAAAAGTTGTATGGAACAGGTTGAGTAAGGCTTTACTAATTCTGGCTAAAGCGCCGATGGCTTCCATGATCCCACCAAATACCATGGCACAAATAATTAGCCAGATGGTTCCCAGCATCCCCGCCATACCGCTGGATGCAAACAGGTCATTAAGGGCTTCAGAATCTGTTTCTACAGCAGTATCTACTGTAATGGCCTGCATAATTCCCTTATATCCGCTAATGAAATTAAGCTCGTTCATGCCGCTTATAGCCAGTACAACATCTGGTTGTGCGATTAGAGCTGCACCTGCACCAAGTAATGTCCCGATTAATAAGGCAATTAAGGGAGAGGTTTTCTTTATGATAAGCACTATTACCAGTATGGGCACTATAAACAACCACGGACTAATATTAAAGGAATTCTCTATAGATCTTAAAATTGCAGAGGTATCTGCAGATCCACTGGTGTCGAGGTTAAAACCAATGATGATAAAAGCGATGAGGGTTATAGTGATCGTTGGGACGGTGGTAAGGGCCATATATCTAATATGCGTAAAGAGATCTGTCCCCGCCATGGCTGGAGCCAGGTTGGTAGTATCACTTAAAGGAGACATCTTATCACCAAAATAAGCTCCAGACAAGATCGCACCTGCAGTCATTCCCAGTGATATACCTAAAGCATCTGCAATACCAATAAGGGCGATACCTACCGTAGCTGAAGTGGTCCAGCTACTTCCGGTTGCTACAGAAATCACTGAACATATGATCACGCAGGCAGCCAGAAATATAGTTGGATTTAAGATCTGTAACCCATAGTAGATCATTGTTGGAATAATTCCGCTAATAAGCCATGTTCCTGCCAGGGCGCCAACCATAAGTAAGATAAGAATGGCACCGGTAGTACTTTGAACGTTCCTGGCCACTTCGTCGATCATGAAATCGAATTTCACTTTATTAAAATAACCAACTATCGCTGCAACTCCGCCTCCCAGTAGTAAAATGAACTGATTTGTACCACTAAGGGCATCATCACCAAAAACAAATACGTTGAACGCCAGCATAGCGATCAAGGCAAATACCGGGATCAATGCTTCCCAAATATTCAATTCTTTATTTTCTATTACTGGTTCATTTTCTGGACTGGCAGTAGTATTTTCCATTAAGATTTTGTGAGTTATATCAGGAATAAATAAAGCCTCAAGGTATACCTGAAATATTTTCAGATCTACCTTGAGGCTTATAAATTTAAATCCGGTCGTTAATTTTGATCATTTTTTCTGATCGTAATTTTACGACATTCGGCTTTAACCTGCAAAAATTTAGGCTAATTCAGTATTTAAAACCCCGACTTGCTGCATACATTCTTTCATCATATCATAAGTTCTTGCAATATCGTTATCCAGGCCTATAGAAAAGCGTATTAATCCATCGCTAAGACCCATCTGCTTTTGTTCTTCCATGGGGATTTCTGAAGATGTGGATGTGCCCGGTGCGCTGAAAAGAGTTTTATAAAAACCGAGACTTACAGCCAGGTAACCCAGATTTTTTTCCTGCATTAATTCCATCAATTCATTTGCTTTATCTAAAGAACCTACATCTATAGTGAGCATCCCGCCAAAACCGTAGGATTCGTTCATCATTTTTCTGAAACTTTCGTGACCCGGATGAGAGCTTAGCCCCGGGTAAACGGTTTTGAAACCATCCTGCTCAAATCTATGAGCCAGGTACATGGCATTGTGGCTATGCTGTTTCATTCGAATATGCAGAGTTCTAAGGTTCTTTAAAATAGAAGCTGCTCTCAGGCTATCCATGGTGGG
>JBFGDP010000169.1:0-5463 GCA_041580575.1 Christiangramia sp. | reverse complement strand
TTAGAATTTTCTGTATACCAGTCGGCAAGAAAAGTCATATACTCAATTCCAGACTTCATCGTGCTGGCTTTCAATTCACCTTTTAATACATAAGAGGCGAAAATGTTACCAAGTGTGCTGTCTTCCCATCCCGGAACCACCATTGGCAGGTTCTTTTCGGCTGCAGCATACATCCATGAATCCTTAAGATCTATTTCATAATGCTCTTCCATCACTCCGCTTAAAAGCAATTTGTGAAGAAATTCATGCGGGAAATAGCGCTCACCATTTTCCTCAGCATCTTTCCAGATCTTGAAGATATGCTCCTGGATTCTTCTGAAAGCTTCTTCTTCAGGAATACAGGTGTCGGTCACACGGTTTAGTCCCTTTTCCAACAGGTCCCATTCCTCCTGTGGAGTAAGGTCACGATAATTTGGAACTCTTTTATAATGTGAATGTGCGACAAGGTTCATCACATCCTCCTCCAGGTTCGCACCCGTACAGGAAATAATATGAACTTTATCCTGGCGAATCATTTCCGCAAAGATCTTCCCGAGCTCTGCGGTACTCATCGCACCGGCAAGGGAAACCAGCATCTTTGAGCCGTTCTCCAGTTGTTTTTCATAATCCTTGGCCGCATCTACTAATGCTGCTGCGTTAAAGTGTAAATAATATTTCTCAATGAATTGAGATATTTGTCCTTTACTCATCTTCGTCTTCTTCGTTGAAATTTTGGTATTTGAATTTGTAGCTCAACATCTTGTAATAAAGTTTTGCCGCCAGGAAATCTGAAGATTTTTCATCTTTATTCGGGCAAAGCTCTACGATATCAAATCCTACAACATTTTTCTTTTTGAACATCATTCTCAGGAATTCCAGTGTTTCATACCAGAATAATCCACCCGGTTCCGGGGTTCCTGTAGAGGGCATGATGCTAGGGTCAAATGCGTCAAGATCTATGGTGATAAATACGTTGGGCGTCATTTGTCCTATGGCATCTTCCTGCCAGTCTTCGTATAGGTCATGAGCAAAATAAACCTGGTTTTCGTCCATATGCTCATTTTCTGATACATCCATAGATCGAATTCCCACCTGGATTAGGTTTGTGGTTTTACTGGCTTCGTGTAAAGCACAGGCGTGGTTGCATTTAGAACCTTCATATTCTGGCCTAAGATCGGCATGTGCATCTAATTGCACCACTGTAAGATCTTCAAAAGACTCATTAAATGCTCTGATGCTACCAATAGAGATCGAATGTTCCCCTCCAAAAAGGGTCACAAATTTGTCCTGTTTAATATAGTTTTTGGTGGTTTTATAAACCGCCTCTACCATTTTTTCCGGAGAAGAATTTTCGGTTACCGGTGGTGCCAGGTAAACTCCTTTTTTATAAACTTCGGTTCTGGTTTCGATATCGAACAACTCCATATTCTCAGAGGCGTTCAAAAATGCATCAGGGCCTTTATCGGCGCCTTTTTGCCAGGTACTGGTACCATCATATGGAACAGGAATCAATACCACCTTTGCTTCGTCTATACGAGCGTATTTATCGGGTATCCCGGCATAATTCTTTTTGCTCATGGCTAATTGAATTGATTAGTTAGTTGATTATTAATGTGTTAAAATATTAATTGTTTCTGTCATAACCCAAAATGTTCAGCATATCTTCAGAATTTTGTTGTTCACTGAACAGCTTCGTCGATAATTCCCCATTTTCATCCCTGTCTATCAAAATATGTTTAGGCTGCGGAATAAGGCAATGCTGTAATCCTCCATATCCACCTATGGTATCCTGGTAAGCCCCCGTATTAAAGAATCCTATATAAAGCGGCTTATCTTTTTTGAATTTTGGAAGATAGATGGCATTGGTATGCTGTTCTGAGTTGTAATAATCGTCACTATCACAGGTAAGACCACCTAGTAGAACCCTTTCATATTCATCATTCCAGCGATTTACCGCAAGCATGACGAATTTCTTACTGATGGCCCAGGTATCTGGAAGTGTGGTAATGAAAGATGAGTTGATCATATTCCATTTTTCACGGTCGTTCTGTTGTTTCTGGTATAAAACCTCATAGATGGCACCGCCACTTTCTCCTACGGTAAAGCTTCCGAATTCGGTGAAGATATTCGGTACGTCCACATGAGCTTCTTCACAGGTAAGTTTGATCTGGTTAACAATCTCGTCAACCATATATGCATAGTCATATTCAAAAGCCAGTGAATTTTTTATAGGGAATCCGCCTCCAATGTTCAGACTGTCCAGATTTGGGCATATCTTTTTTAATGCGATATATACTTTTAGACATTTATTCAATTCGTTCCAGTAATAGGCTGTGTCACGAATCCCCGTATTAATGAAAAAATGCAACATTTTTAACTCAACCTGATCATTGTCCTTGATCTGCTTATTATAAAAAGGGACTATGTTCTTATAGCCAATTCCGAGTCTGGAGGTATAGAATTCAAATTTTGGTTCTTCTTCTGAAGCTATACGTATTCCAACCTGGAATTTATCATTGATCTTTTCTGAAAGCAGGTCCAGTTCTTCATAATTATCAATTACCGGCAGGCAGTTCTTATGACCACCATTTAACAGCCTGCTGATATTCTCGATATACTGGTCCCTTTTAAAACCGTTGCAAATAACCCATCTGTCATCAGATATCTTACCAGATTTCTTCAGCTTTTCAACGATATTAATATCAAATGCTGAGGAAGTTTCTATATGGATATCATTTTTTAAAGCTTCATTTAGCACGTGCTCAAAATGTGAGCTTTTGGTGCAGTAGCAATAATTATAGGTGCCATTGTAATCGTGTTTTTCAATAGCTGAGTTAAACCATCCTTTAGCACGGTTTATATTGTGAGAAATCTTCGGGAGGTAAGTGAATTTTAGTGGTGCTCCATATTGTTTCACCAATTCCATAAGGTCTATGTCATGAAATTTTAACTGGGCTCCATCTAAATTAAATTCTTCCTGTGGGAAGTAATAGGTTTGGTCAATGAGATCGCTGTACTTAGTATTCAATGTGTTGTAAGAGTTTAGGGCTAAAAATTAAAGAATAATTAATAGGGTCGAAAAGATCGACTGGTAAATTAATGTTAAGAAAAAGATTTCGGGGCTCCCCTGCGCTGCCGAAAGAATTCCGGGCATTGGGAATATTGGGTGCTGAAGTAACTTCAGACTTATAAAAGACAGATCTGTTCAATTACATAAAATCCAAAAGAAACAACATAGGTGGCTTCGCTTTTCGACGCGTAAATGTATTAAAAAAACAAATGGGAACACTAAAAAATTTTCTAGTGCATCCCCAGGTTAATCACCTCTTGTTCAGTAAGGTTACGGTGTCTTCCTCGGCCAAGATCTTTCTTGGTGAGTCCGCCAAAAACAACACGATCCAGACTTTCTACTTCATAGCCTAAACTTTTGAAGATCCTGGTGACAATATGCTCCTTAATACTATATAATTCGATACCAACTTCGTTATGAGGTTTATCTTCAATAAAGCTGATATTGGTAATGATCACTTTGGAACCTTCGATATAAACTCCTTTTTTAATATTTTCCAGGTCTTCCTGAGAAAGGTTCTTATTTAAGGTCACCTGATAGATCTGGCGAATACCATTTTTAGGTTTGGCCAGTTTTTTAGCCAGGGTTCCATCATTGGTAAATAGTAATAATCCCTTCGCCTGGTTATCAAGTTTTCCCACCGGGCTCACTTTAGAACTGGTTGCTCTGGCGATCAATTCCATCACCGTGCGGCCTCCTTTTTCCGGGTTTCCGGTAACAAAGAATCCTGCAGGCTTATTCAACAAAATATATTCCGGCTTTTCGGGGTTCAGCCTTCTGCCGTCGAAACGAACGTCATCTTCCAGTTTTACCCGGTAACCCATTTCGGTGATCGTAGTGCCATTAACCGTAACGTTACCTGCGGCAATATACATATCGGCATCACGACGGGAACATACCCCGGAGTTCGCGATATATTTATTAAGTCGTATTCCTTCTGAATTAGACAATGGACTTTTCTCCATTTTTGGTTTAATTGGCGCATTCCCGCGTGCAAAGGATTTCTTTTTCTGTCCTCCACCTTGCCTTCCGCTGAATTTTTTGCCTGAAGATCTGTCGTTTCTACTCATTGCTTAATTTTTTGCAAAGATACATTATCCCCAGGGAGGAGCGCAAGTATTTGAGAAAACTTTTAAACTGAGTGGTTTATCTAAAAAACACGCTGAATTACCTCTTCAAAATCTATGAGAAGAATACTGAAAACACCCACGACGATAATCAGTTTCAGAATATTATGTAAAAGTAAATATTGCCATTTGGCCTTACTAAAATAGAGCAGTAACATGAAAATGGCCAGAAGGACCAATGACACATAAAAGTAGTAATCCATATAACCTATCTCAAACCTTGTAATAAGAAGGTATATAGGGATTACAGCAAAAGTACTGCAGACTGCTAAAAAGAATTTGCTCCATTTTTCGCCATATTCCAGCGGAATCGTATGGTAGTTCTGTACCAGGTCACCCTGCATATTTTCGAGATCCTTGACCAGTTCCCGCATCACGATCATAAGGTAGAGAAAGGTAGCGTGGATAAAGATCACCGTCTCGAAGTTTTTATAGTAAACAAAGATCACAAAGAAGGGCGTGATGGTGAGTATTGAAGCGATGAGATTGCCCAGAAAAAGTATTTTTTTAAGCCGGTGAGAATATAACCAGATCACGAAAATATAGATCGAGAAGAAAAGCACGGCTCTAAAGGATACATAGCTGGCAAAGAATACTGCCGCAAAATTGAGGATGAAATATACAGAGAGTTTGGTACGCTGACTTACCACCCGGTCGAGCATGGTCTTTTTAGGCCTGTTGATGAGGTCTTTCTCGCTGTCGTAAAAGTTATTGATGATATAGCCTGAGGCTATCACGCTGGAGGATGCCAAGATGAGAAAAAATAGATTAGGGTCAAAGAATATCTCTCTTAAAGGTTTATCGTGCGCTAGAATAAATGCCGAAGCAAGATATTGTGCAATAACCAATACAAGAATATTATAACCCCTTACTACAGAAAATAAACTGAATATTTTCAGTAGCAGGCGCTTATTCGCTGAAGCCGCCATAAATTAAAATTAGAAGTTGTAAACTACCTCTAATTTGTAATCTTTCAGGGCTTTTCTGGCCTTGTCAATATCTTCAGTGAAACCGAGGATATAGCCACCCCCGCCGGAGCCACATAGCTTTAAGTAATAATCGTTGGTTTCGATCCCCTTTTGCCACAATTTATGGAACTGTGCCGGGATCATGGGTTTGAAGTTATCCAGAACGGTATGTGAGAGTTTTTTGACATTAGAGAAAAGCGATTTTACATCTCCTTTCAAAAAGTTATCTACACAGGCATCGGTTTGCTTAATAAACTGATCTTTCAACATTTTTCTGAAAGGTTCCTGTTTCATATTCTCCATAAAGATACTCACCATA
>JBFGDP010000168.1:0-5511 GCA_041580575.1 Christiangramia sp. | reverse complement strand
TCATTGGAGGTTTAATTGGTGTCATTAGTTATAGCGGTGCTTTTAATGCTGGAATAGCAGCTCTGGCAGAGGTATTAAAGGGTCGGGAATTCATACTCATTGTGGCAACCACCTTGTTGGTAGGACTTGGAGGTACAACTTTTGGTCTTGCAGAAGAAACTATTGCCTTTTTGCCTATTCTGATCCCCGTTTTTCTAGCAGCCAGATATGATGCGATAGTAGCTGTGGCGTCTGTATTTCTTGGTTCCTCGGTGGGCAGTATGTGCTCCACCGTCAATCCATTCTCCATTATAATAGCTTCAGAAACTGCCGGTATAGACTGGACTACCGGGCTGGGAGGTAGGATTCTAATGTTTTTTATCTGCTTTACGGTGACTATAATTTTTCTGCTGAATTATGCCCGAAAGGTGAAAGCTGATCCGCGACGATCTTTCCTTTATGGTTCTGGAAATAAAATAAACCCATTGTTAAGAGTGCCGGCCGATCCTGATAAAATTCCCCGGTTAACCTCCAGGTTAAAAATAATACTGTTAATTTTTAGTGCCTGTTTTTTGCTTATGATCATAGGCGTTTCCAGGCTGGACTGGTGGTTCGAAGAAATGGCCTCAACATTTTTAGTAGGTGCCATCCTCATTGGATTTATTGCACGCATTCCGGAAGGTAAATTCGTAGAAGTTTTTATAAAAGGGGCGGGAGAACTGCTGGGAGTTTCAGTTATCATTGGTCTGGCCCGGGGTATCACCATTTTAATGAGCGATGGGATGATAAGTGATACCATTCTTTTTCATGCGAGCGAATTTGTTCAAACTATGGGTTAGGGATTATTTATAAACTCCATTTTCATGGTCTACAACGGCCTGACCTTATTTATAGCCTCCTCTTCAGGAACAGCAGTTTTAACCATGCCAATTATGGCTCCACTGGCAGATAGTGTAGGGATAGGAAGGGAAATGATCATTAATGCTTATGTTTTTGGTAATGGGTTATGTGGTATAATTTCTCCAATTGGAATGGTGTTACCAACCCTGGCCATAGCAAATATTGGATATGACCGGTGGCTGAAATTTATCTGGCCTTTATTGATTATCCTGGGACTTATCTGTATGATATTCTTAAGCATATCGGTCTACCTGTAGTATAATGGGGGAATTGAAAAATGCATTTTTATATGATCGATAAGTAATCTATGATGTAGTAAACCAGGTTTAAATCCTTTTTTAAATGGTTGAATTAAAATCCAAACGAATAGAATCTATAGACCTGTTACGCGGTGTGGTTATGGTAATCATGGCGCTGGATCATGTACGGGATTATTTTCATATCAATGCTATTGCAGGGAACGATCCCACCAACCTGGATACTACAACGCCAGAACTTTTTTTCACTCGATTTATTACTCATTTTTGTGCACCAACTTTTGTTTTTCTGGCCGGCACCTCAGCTTTTCTGTATGGACAGAATAAAACCAAAACAGAACTTTTCAGGTTTTTGTTTAGCCGGGGATTGTGGCTCATCTTTGTGGAGGTCGCTATCATGAACCTTCTCTGGTGGTTCGATCCTACCTATGGCTTTATTAATTTACAGGTTATCTGGGCCATAGGAATAAGTATGGTATTTCTATCGCTTTTAGTATTTATACCCTGGAAGTTAATTCTTGCTATTTCCCTGTTAATGATCTTTGGCCATAATTTCCTTGATGCGATCACCATGCAGGGACAGGATGTGCTCTCAGTGCTATGGTATATAATGCACCAGGGTGGTTTTATTAGAACTACCAATCATTTTATATTGTTTATGTATCCCTTGGTTCCCTGGATAGGGGTGATGGCATTGGGCTTTGTTTTTGGACGTTTATATGCCCGGAATTATGAAAGTCTAAAACGAAAAAAAATGTTGCTGCTACTGGGCTTTGGCAGTATTGCCTTATTTTTAATACTCAGGATTCCTAATCTTTATGGTGATCCTTCACCCTGGGAGGAGCAGGGATCCAGCATATTCACGTTCATTTCATTGCTTAATGTCACGAAATATCCCCCTTCACTTTTATTTCTATTAATTACCCTGGGGCCGGCATTTTTGTTTTTGTATCTAACCGAAAATATCAGGAATAATATGGTTTCCTTTTTTCTCATTTTTGGCCGGGTACCTTTCTTCTATTACTTATTACATGTTTTTATCATACATCTCGCGGCACTACTTGTATTACTGGTCTCCGGAAAAGACTGGACGATTATGATCATTGATGAGAACATATTTTCGAGCACAGCCTTTCAGGGTTACGGCTATTCACTCATCGTGGTCTACCTGGTATGGATACTGTTAGTAATCTTACTCTATTTTCCATGCAAAAGCTATATGAAGTATAAAATGGCTAATAAGGACAAATGGTGGCTTAGTTATTTATAATTCCAAGGTTGGTCAAGTTCAGGGCCTATAGTTATTACAAGTCATTAGAATTTTTCTTCAAGATTGAATCCAGGACCACATTAGAATTCTGGCCGGTACATGTTAGAAAAGGTGCTGTACTGGCACCTAATCTGTTCACCATGAAGAGTTTTATCTTTGAAAAGTAAGACTTAGGGAGCAATGGGTAAGCTATTTTGTAGGAGTAATTGATATTCCACTACCACTTATCAAATATTTAGGTTTTTTACCATTTGATTCGATATATGTTTTTGATTTTCAGTAAATTAAACTCTATAACTACAAAACACCAAAAAATGAAAAGAATTATTCTAATCTTATTGCTGATCCCTTTTCTTGGTCTAAGCCAGGAACAGGAGAGCAGGATCCTGCACATGTACGAGTTAAAAATAAAAATGAATGAACGCCAGAAGTTCGAGGCAGGAATGAAAAAATGGAAAGACTGCTACCTGGAAAATAACGGTACAGATGCCTGGAATGTCTGGAACCGAATTCAGGGTGCCTCCGGAACGGTTGCGGTGACATTTTTTATGGATAACTGGGCAGAAATGGACGAAGAGCCAACCTCAGCAGATAAAGCGTGCCAGGCGCTATTTCAATCTGATGTTTTTCCTTATGTGGAAAGTATGGATCATAATATCGCCAAAACTATGCCCGAATGGAGCAAGGCGCCTTCCAGTGGAAATACCGTGGCCTGGGTAAGATTTTTCAGGGTGGATAACTGGAGAGATTTTAATGACGTGGTAAAAGAGGTTGGCGGTACTTATAAAGAAGCGAAAGGTGAAGCTTTGGGTTACTGGTATGACTTTATGGGTGGCTCTCCAGATGGAGCCGATTACATGGTTTCAATGCTGCACAAGAATTTTGCCGGCCTGGACGACGAATGGGATAGCCCTTGGGAAGTATACGAGCAAAAGCATGGCAAGGAGAAAACGACCAAAATGCAGGAGAAGTTCAGATCATCTGTGGCAGATACCTGGACCTATATTTATAAATTGAATGAAAATCTAAGTAACCAGTCTCAATAGCTTAGTTTAATTAAGTTGAAAGAAAATGGCACCATCTCTGGTGTCATTTTTTTTTGCATGTCTTAAAACTGGACTTCATGAAAATGGAGATACTAAATGTTTACTATAGAAAGCATATAATAAAAACTCTATCCTGAATACCTGGCGTTGTTATTCTCTTTTTATAAACTATTGAATAACCTGGATCAAAATAGGGTGTTAATAAATAACCCTTCAAAAAACTGAAGGGTTATCTGGTATTTATTAATCTTTGTTAGGTTTAACTTGCACTATTTGCATCTACTTTTTTGTTTACTTCATCCCGGATGAGGGCAAATTCTATGGAGTTAAATCTTTCTTTCGCGATCTCTTCATATAAATCCATTGCCTCCTCGGTATTACCTGCCTTCTCATAGATTTTTGCCATCCAGTATTGATCGTGGATATAATCTTCATCTGTATCTTTAATATGCTCTAAAGCCTTTTCTGCATTACCCTTATGATAATGGATCACCGCCATTGCTCTGTGATATGGCTGCAGCTTATCTGGACTGTTAATAGAACTTACCGCTTCTTTGATCATTTCTGCCTTATTTAAGGCCTCATCATATTTTTTATTGCTCACCAAAACCATCGCATCCCAGTAATTCATATTGGCGTTCTGGTTGGCAGTAACAACGGGGCTATTGGCTTCGCTGGCTAACTGACTGGAAATGGGTTTCATGTTTTCCACGATCTGTGCCAGGCGTTTAGCGTCCCCATCATGCATTGCAATATGGGCAGCGGTATAAGCGGCCTGGAATTTCGCAATGTTTTTATTGCTTTCAGGTATCTTCATCGTATCGAAAGATTTTGTACCCTCTTCCAGGAATGTTAAGGCTTGTTTAGAGTTACCTTCATAAACATAAGTATTGGCCTCTGCAGAAAGATTGGTGCCAAATTCACTTACCTCCCGGGCATCTCTGAAATTTTCCCGTGCTTCCTGGTAATTTCCCAATATCGAATTTGCGTGGCCAGATTTAGCAAGGGCGTTATCATCTTGGGGGTCTAGGGACGCCGCCTTCTCATAACTGGCCAGTGCCTTTTCCAGGTTATCCTGATCTCGATAATAATCTCCCATTAATATATGTGAGCGTGGACTATCAGGAGCTGTATTAACCAGCATTTCTAAATATTGCTTAGCCTTATTCTTGTCTTTAGGAGTGACAAATAAATAAGAAGTACCCAGGCTCGCGATGGCCGGGACAAATTCAGAATTTAGCTCAAGGGCTTTTTTCCAGTGATCTCTTGCTTTTTCCACCTGGTCATTATTGCTGTAATAATTTGCCAGGTTAGCCATGGCCCTGGCCGATTTTGGATACTTTTCCACCAATTTTTTGTGGATCTCATGTGCTTTATCCACATCACTATTCAAATTGGCTTTGGTGATATCCATCATCATTTTTTCCCCTTCATTGGCCTTGTCGTGCATAGCCATAAACTTTTCCCTGTTTGTCGCCCAATCCCTGGCAGAGTTCGCGGTATAGGTTCTATACATCTGGGCAGAAACAAAATCTGGATCCAGTTGTAAAGCCTGGTCAAATTTTGCACGAGCTTTCCGCTGATTACCTTCATCAAAATATTGCAGTCCCTCTTCAAAGGCCTGTAAAGCCTCATCAGAATCTGTGTTCACAGGTAATTCTACTGTTGAAGAATCTTCTTCAGTTTCGGCTACAGCGTTCTCCTTTTTAGCATCTTTACAGGAAGCAATTAGAAAAACGGCTACCAATATGCAGTATACTGGAAGTTTTTTAAAATATTTCATAATCATAAAATTTTGGTTGGAATAAATAGTTAACTGTCTAAGTTAATGATTTTCAGGCAATAAGAAACATTCTGGAAGGCCCCATTCTGGTAAGTGATAAAAAGTCTGCGTGGTTTTGACCTTACAACTGATATGATTTCAATTGGTCAAGGACTTTGTAATTTCAAGAAAGTTAAAGGCGAATCCATCATGCCAGACTTAAGATGTATCTATAAACTCTACAGGTATTTTGATTTCCTCCTGAAAATTAATCCAGCGAATACCGACATATTAAGG
>JBFGDP010000167.1:0-5554 GCA_041580575.1 Christiangramia sp. | reverse complement strand
AATCCTTGCTTATTCACTACAAACATTACCAGCACAAGATTCGTACCAGTGAGACCAAGTTCTGAACCTAATCCCGTGTCGAACTCTTTGTTTACAAATTTACTGATTTTTGAGCTCATACATTTTTTACGCTCACTATTCCCGTTTAAATCTTCACACCCAGGAGACAAGGGAACTTCTTCTATGAAAGCATAGGGTACTTCTACAGGTTCATCAGGTGTCTCTGGCTCTACTATATCGCCAGGTTCGGGAAGGTCGTTGAGTTCAAAATCTGTAGGAGCAACTGCATTTTCTATAATATCCTTATCGTCTGGAACCTCATCGATCTCGTCCAGGATCGTTTTTGGTGGCGGCGGAGGTGTTAATTCGGGAAGAATAGTAACAGGCGGAGTCTCTTCTTCCAGGTTATCTACCATGATCTTATCATTTTCAGATGGTTTTGAATCATAGGTTTTCCACTGAAAGGCCTGGAGAGTTAAAAATAAAACAAGGATAAGCCCAATTTGAAGAAAAAGGACCCATTTTCGGCGAAGGTCTGCCTCCGGGTTTTTCTTAGGTTTCATCTGTTAAAGTTTAATTGCTATTAACTGTCGTCAGATGCAATTCGCCATCGAGAATTCGTTTTGAAACAAAATAATCTAATGGCTCATTTCATAAAGCAGTTAGTTAATAAAGGTTATAATTTAGCTAGGCAACTTTCTGTTTTAGCTTTTTCACCGTCGGCGCCATGACCATGAAAAATAAAACAGAAAGTACTACACCAGTAGAATTCGCCAGGACATCCCACCAATCGGGTGTCCTGTAACTGGTTAGGGTTCCCTGCAAAACCTCAATTAACATACCAAACACAAAAGAAGCGAATGCCACCCATAGTAAATTGGCGGTATATCGCTCAAAATCAGTTGCTTTGAAAACAAAAAACAGCTTCCACAAGCCTGTTAAAAACAAATATGCTCCGGCATGGAGCATTTTGTCTGTGGGATCAAATCCCGCCACACTTACTTTAAAATCCATAACTATTAAAGAAAAATAGGTAATGGCTCCTGTATAAGAAAGTGCGAAAAATAATATTAATCTAGCTACCAACTACTTCCTTATATTCATCTGCAGATAAAAGCGAATCAACTTCTGAAGCATCAGACATTTTGATTTTGATCATCCAACCTTCACCGTAAGGATCTTCGTTTACTTTTTCCGGCTCATCTTCCAGGCTGTCATTAAATTCAATGATTTCTCCAGATAGAGGCATGAAAAGATCTGATACTGTTTTCACAGCTTCTACGGTTCCAAAGACCTCCTCCTTTTCCAGGGTTTCATCTAAGGTTTCAACCTCAACATATACGATATCTCCCAATTCACCCTGGGCAAAATCTGTAACTCCTATTGTGGCAGTATCGCCTTCTATTTTAACCCACTCGTGGTCTTTAGTGTACTTTAATTCTTGTGGAATTTTCATAGTTTAGTTTTAATAAGACCGCAAAGTTAGTTTTTTACTCGAATAGTTCAAACAAGGCAGGATTAATTTCCGAAATTATATATTAGGGTAAAGCCAGACCTGATGGTTGTTTGCGGGAAGGCCGTAGATACTGCATATTCAGAGAATGTATGATCATAATAGAACCTGGCCGTTAAATTCCTGGTGAAGGCATAATCTGCCTTGAAATTAATAGACCAGATGTCCTGCCCCGAAATGGTTTGAGCATTGGCTAAATCTAGATACCTCACAATCGTACGATTCTTACGGTAAGACACATCGGCCCTAAAATTAAGATCACTACTCAATACCCTGCGTCTGCCACCCAGGGCGGTAGCGATTTTAAAATCCTTGATCCTGTAACCGGTTCCCACGGTATACTCATTCCCACTATATTCAGTAAGCAGGTTGTTATCAAAGCTAAAGGCCAGCGAGCGGTCTTTCTCGACCTCTACCAGGATCTGTATACTTCCCTTGGTTTCAAAATCTATCCTGGCCAGCGGGGTAAAAAGTTCGGTTAAGACCAGGTTGGAAAATAATATAGGATTCTTGAAATCTCCGGCCTGATTGATCTCCTGTGGGTTTGCCGGATTGTAATCCAGGTTCGTTTGAAATTGATTCAGGGTATAATCTGAACGATAACCATGGTTGATGGAAAATCTTCTGAACTTTTCTTTAAACCATCCTAACCTCATCAAACCGGTATATTTTAAGTTCCAGTTTGGTACGGGGAAATCCCTGAAAGCCCCCAGTTTTACATTACCGGCATCCTTACCAGAATACGCTGCGATAAATGCCGGAAGCAACACCGCCTGGTTGGTCTTACCAATACCCCTTGGAAATCCTTCTTCATCTACATCTGTGGGATCAAGCCCCCTTTCAGCAGCGATTCTTTGGGCAACCTCAAGCCTGTTCTCCCGGAATGTTTCAAAAGTCTGCGAACTTATTTCAGTAGAATTATTAAAGGCTGTTTTAATAAGAAGTGTGGAAATATTGAAGTTTCCGTAGGTATATGGAGTTAAGGACTGATATTCCAGGGATACAGGATCTACTTTATAATTTTCTGAATAATTTTCAGCAAAATTCCTTCTTCCGGTAAGCTCTATAGTTAGGTCAGGAAGCAGGTCCAACCCAGCCTGGTAGTCTAATTGCTCATTTTTTAACGCAGTATACTGCTGGTTAAAATTCTGGAATAAGGTCAACCACCCGCGTTCAGCGGCCATATATCTTATATCGTCCTGGAACCCAAAAGTGAAACCTGTGGTTGGCTTAAAAGTTCCCATGAAGCCAATCCCCTGGGTATAGCCTGGAAGAAATATACCACGACTGTTACGGTAGTTTACCTGGAAGGTTTTAAGACCTGTAACAAGGTTTATAAAGGTATTATAGCCCTGGTATTTCTTTTGTCTCGGTTGTTCTGCCTGTTCATCTTTTTTATCATCTGTAGGGCCAAGGGTGGGTACACCACGGCTTCTCTCCTGTATGCTTTTCCCTTTCCCGGCAGGCTTTTTCTCCACAAGGCCAAAATAATTATAAAGATCCTGTATATTAAGACTTGCATTGATCTGGTGGGTGTTTGAATTCTGAACGCTGTTCCCTATATCAGGGATTCCCTCTAATTGCTGGAAAATTCGGGAACCACGCTGCCACTGGAAATCGCCGGTATAGGAGTAGGTAGCATTAATAAATTTCAAGACAGGGATCTTACTGAATGGCAACTGATAATTCACCTGTAACGTCTGGAAATGAAGGTTTGGATCCCCAATATTGAAGAAATCATCCCAAAGGCCAATACTATCATCGGCAAATCCTTCTTCATCGATATAATTCCTAATGATCCTGTTATTACTGGCGTTAAATGAAAAACTCAGGGAACGGGTTAAGTTATAATTGATTCCATATTGCCAGTCAAAAAGATAATTTCTTTGATATAAAGTAGGGATTCCTATATCATTATCGCTAAGATCCAGCGACCTGAATTTTTGCTCGTTATACTGTCTAAAAATATTCGAGCTCGCGTTAATATTGGACGGCAGGTAATTAAAATTGAAATCTTTGAAAAGAGCAAAGTAATCGCTGCTGTCTAATACCGCGATATTTTTTAAGGGTTCGAGCGTTTTTTCAGGGAAATTGAATTCGTAGGTTCCCCCTACACGAACACTTTGATCCAGGCTTTCTTCAATTTCAAAATCCCGGTGGTCTATCTGATTATAAGATGTTGAAAAAGCAAAATTCTCAATATCATAAGGCATGGGAGTTTTTTCTCCCACTCGTTCTTTTCTTAGACCAATAACATTGATACTCTGTCTTTTGGTATAAGATTGTGATTGCCGCTCTACGCGTTCTTTCTCCTCGGGATCTTCAATGTTCTCCAGTCTGGTATCTAAATCTACATCCAGAAATTCCTGGTCGAATTTAGGCGTTATTAATTCCTCTCCTCTGCTATAGTTCACCGGAATCTTTACTCCCCAGGTTTGTGGCAATAACTGCCCCATATTCACATTAGTGACTACATCATATTGCTGAAGATCCTCACGACTACGCTGATTTGGCCCTTGTTCTATGCTACCAAAACCTACCGTACTTTGTCTACCTGTGGCTGAAATATTTGCAAAATCGGCCAGGTTGGTATCCATGCTTAATACTCCGGCCCATCCGCCTTCATTTTTAAGATCTGAAAGTCTAAGTTCGTTAAACCATACTTCACCACATAGCTCGGTAACTCCGTCTACACGGGTACCATTCTTTACCCCTACCATCAA
Source organism: Christiangramia sp. (assembly GCA_041580575.1). GTDB lineage: Bacteria > Bacteroidota > Bacteroidia > Flavobacteriales > Flavobacteriaceae > Christiangramia. The sequence goes on along the minus strand of JBFGDP010000167.1, from coordinate 1,318 downwards.
TAGCCTTACATTTCCAAAACTTGGATTTCCCTTTACCCCAAGTCTAAGGCGACCCATATCGTAGGGAGCCTCTGCATCTATTTGCTGAAGGTCCTCAGTAAAAAAGTTTAGCTCTGTAGATACAAGGGAGGGATCCCCCAGAACTTCAGTTTTTATTTTTTGGAGCAGGTCTAACTCCAGGTTTAATCGGTTTATTTCCGGCCAGATCTCGTCAGGAGAGGTAGCTCCAAACAAGGTAGCTGCTAGTGGAATTTCTACCTGGTAAAAGTTATCGCTAAAATCTGTACCTATTCTCACAAATGCTACCAACTGGCCATCTTTTAGCGGTGGTTTGTTCACGAAAGATTCGGCATGAAGAAACATTTCCAGGTTTTTATACTGGCGCATATCTATCTGGAAGTTCTTATACACCGCCCGGGCATCCTGTGGCTCCAGTTCGCAAACTCTTAAAGACAGGGATTGCTCATTCTGCCTGATATTAGAATTACTCTGGAACAACTCTTCTCGCTCCACACCCGGAGGTAATACATACGGGATAGGCTGCCTGTTCTCGTTCTCCTCGATATTTACCGCATTAACTTCAAAGAGCGTATTGGGATTTTCTATTTGTCCCTGGTCTTCGAAAAGGCTTTGCGTATATCTGCGATAATCCCCTCTCACGAGGTCCATAGTCCCGAATCTTAATATAGTTGGATCCTGGAATCCCGTTAAGAACATCCTTATGAATCTTATCGACCTGAAATCTGCTATACCGCCCACGGCATTGGTAGGTTCAAAGATCGGCACCTTAAACTGCAACCATCTTACCGGTAATTCCTGGCCATTCCTAAGCGTGGTGGTAAGTTCTTTCACATCTGTGATATACCTGTTATTATCAATGTTCATCCCCTGGAAAAAAGGAATTTCATATTCAAAATAACTGTTAATGGTATTCATGGTATTATCCCGGTTGATATCCTCTGTGGTGGGCAGGGTGGAATTACCACGATTGGTATTGGTCACTTCTGTGGGGGAGTTACCCTGGGTGCCATTATAATTTCGGTACCGCTGAGTTATACTACCTTCAGTATTTAAAAAATATTCATAGTTGTCTGCAGAAGGATCTGGAAGGCCAGCAAAATTGGTAAATTTTAAGGCTTCTTCTTCATCCTGTAATCCGTCGAACCCGGCATCCTGAAGTAGCCTTGCTGCTCCTTCAGTATCAAAAGCATAAACCAGGGAATTATCTGCCGGCACTTTTCCATAAGCTGTATTTAAGACATTGGCATCGCCTTCACCTTCCGGCAAACCATTTTCATACTGTTTTCTACCATCCTTT
>JBFGDP010000166.1:0-5620 GCA_041580575.1 Christiangramia sp. | reverse complement strand
CTATTTTGAAAAAGGGCAATATCTGTTGCCATGGTATTTTCAGAAAGGAATCTGGAGATCCCGAAATCTGCCTTGTCTGAAGTGACCTTTAGTTTAAATATGCCATTTTCTGCAGCGATCCAAAGTTGATTACCCGAATCTTCTTTCATGGCATAGATGCGGCCGGTCATGCCGCTCACAAATTTAAAATCATCCTTTTTAGGTTGAAATACCGCAATTCCCTGGTCGCCAGCAAGCCAGATCCTATTTTCCGAATCTGTGTATGTTGCGATATACTTCTTCCCAACCTCCTTAGGAATTCCACGGAATTTATTATAATCATGTACCTCTACAGAATTATACCTAACCACCTTGATTGGGGTAGTGATCCACAGGTCTTCACCTGCTCCCTGCTGTATATGAACCTCCCCGGCTTTGATAAAAGGCTCAATAGCTTTAACTCTTTGAACTGAACTTGTGTTCTGCCCGATAATCTTACCGGTGATCCCTAAGATGATAATAAGAGAAAACAGAAATCTAAATCTAAAATGCCTCAAGTTTGAAAATTTAAAATGTGAAATCATTGTTAATTTAGGGAATATCGACTTTACAAGGTGCTGTTTTATAGATTTTTAGATCGATTTTATTAAAACGATATCAACAAATTGAAGAAAGTATTTTCTTACGGAGCTAAATTTGAAGAAAATAAAAAGGCTAACCAACATACAAACGCATATTCGGTTAGCCTTCGTGTTATGGATTTACCGCATAACAACTATATAAAGGTACAAAGTGATTTTTTTAATTCAAATCAGATTCAGACAAAAGACATAAAATACGGGTTTTCCCGTAGCCTAAATGATATTTTCAATTTAGCATTGCTACTCAAATAACTAAGGATCATCATTTAGTCTAAACCAACAAATACTTAAAATTAATACTACTTACTTCCTTTCTACTAAGGCTGGGTTCAATTAAATTTTGAAAAATCTTCTCGATTATGACTGAATACCTGTTATAGCCCGAACGAAAATTCACTATAAACATCCTTAAATGTGACCGTCGTCATAATTTATAATCCTCCTCTACAGCAACTTTGTACCAGATCAAAAAAATTACCAATATGATTTTTTTCCGTATACATACCTTTCTGGCTATTCTGCTAATAAGCATTGGCTTAAATGCCCAGTCCTATAAACTGGATAATGATGCTTCTAAACTGGAGATCGAGGGCACTTCCAACATCCATGACTGGACGATCCAGGCAAAAAATTCCAATGGCCTGCTCGTTACCGAATTTAGTGATGGAGTTCTGAAAAAAATAGATAAGCTACACTTCAAAGTGCTCTCAGAAAGCCTGATGAGTGGTAAAAGCGGGATGGACAAAAACACCTATAAGGCTCTGGAGACCAGCAAATATAAAGAGATCATCTTTACTCTAAAAAAAGTTTCTAACATACAAAAGATAGCAGAAGACACCTATAAGATTAAAGCGCATGGAAGTCTTATGATCGCCGGTAAAACCAGGGATATCAATCTGGATTTTCATCTTACTAAAAAAGCCGATACAATATTACTCACGGGTGCTTATCAACTTAATATGACCCATTATGGAGTTGAAGCTCCCACCGCTATGTTCGGAACGATTAAAACCGGAGAAGACGTAGTGATAAATTTCGAATCAACCTTTAATAAATAATCACTCTTAAAATTAAAAACAATGAAAACAATTACCTCATACCTAAGTATAGCAGTGTTTGTGCTTACCTCAATCCCGACCTTAGCGCAAAACCAGAGAGACCTGGATAACTATAGAAATCCAGATCAAAGAGGGATCAATCAATTTGAAGCGCCTAAGGACACCGTGACTTCCTTTGATGGAGTAAAAGTAAGAATTGGTGGAGCTTCCACTATACAGTTTCAGGCTATAGACCACGAAAATTCTGGAAATGAAGCTACCCCGCAATTGATAGAGGTTGGAGAGAATTTCAACCTGGCTACTGCCAATCTCGATCTGGATGTCGTATTATACGACGGGGTTAGAATGCACCTTAGAACTTACCTGTCTTCTCAGCACCATCCCGAAGCCTGGGTAAAAGGTGGATATATTCAAATAGATAAACTAAACTTCATCAGTGAAGGTTTTGCGGAAGATCTAATGGACCACCTAAGAATAAAAATTGGTCATATGGAAGTGAATTACGGCGATGCCCATTTTAGAAGAACAGACAACGCCATGGCGCTTTACAACCCATTCGTTGGGAATTATTTGATGGATAGTTTTACTACCGAAGTTGGAGCCGAAGTGTACTACTTCTGTGACGGATGGTTAGGAATGCTCGGGGTGACCAATGGGAAACTTAACCAGTCTGTAGAAAATCCTGACACCACCAGCCCTTCTTTCCTGGCTAAAGCCGGTTATGATAATAACGCTGAAGAAGGCCTTCGATTTAGATTAACAGGTTCTCTGTACCATACGGCCCAAACAAGAAGCGCTTACCTATACAGCGGTGACCGTTCAGGATCCAGATATTATAACATCTTTACAGATATAGATGGTAACGGAGATGGTTTTAGAGCCGGTAGAATTAATCCCAACCTTAGAAATGAAATGACCTCTGTAATGGTAAACCCGTTTTTAAAATATGGTGGCCTGGAATTCTTCGGGATTTATGAAAGAGCAAAAGGTAAGGCTGCGGCTGAAACCGATGAAAGAACCTGGAACCATTACGCAGGTGAACTTATATACAGGTTTGGTGGTGATGATGATCTTTATGTTGGAGGACGTTATAGTGTAGCCGATGGAGAACTCCAGGGTGGTACAGATGTTAGCGTTAACAGACTTCAACTTGGAGCCGGTTGGTTTATGACCAAAAACATCCTGATGAAACTGGAATATGTAAACCAGAATTATAATGATTATCCTGTTACAGATATTCATAACGATGGTAAATTCAATGGCTTGATGGTAGAAGCCGCCATCAGCTTCTAACATTTAAATGATGAGTTTCGGGTAGAGTTGATCAACAGTTCTACCCGACTTATTTCTATATCCATATAATTTAGGATCATGAAACGCATACTATTAGTTGTAGCTATATTAATGCTCTCAATCCCGGTAACAGCGCAGAAAGACCTGGAAAAAAAGAGTATTAAGATCCTTCCCGATAGCGAGCTTATTATTATTGGCAGCACTAATGTTAATAAATTCTTCTGCGATTTCAATATTGACCAGATTGCGGGAAAATATGCTTTCGCCTATATCATGGAAGATTCGTTAATCAATTTCTGTGACCTGCGATTAAAGCTGGATATCGCTCAATTTGACTGCGGGAACAAACGAATGAATTCAGATTTCCGGGATCTTTTAATGGGAGAAAAATTTCCCGAAATAAGTATCGTGATAGATCGTTTAGAGACTTTCTCTGAAGAGTATAAAAAAGTTTTTATTAGCGTACAGCTGGCGGGAAAAATAAATCACTACGATTTGCCAGTGCAAACTATTAACGACCATGTCCAGGGTATATTCAAAATAAATATTCGTGATTTTGGACTGGAACCTCCTAAAAAAGCACTTGGCCTAATAGAAGTAGATCAAATGATCGAAATACAATTCGATCTAAATCTACAACAATAGCTCTACCCGGCTATTTTTCTAAAGTTCTAAAAATAGATCAAAAAGATCATTATTCATCTACGATGATGAGCAGTCTTGAAAAAGAAAATTACAATATGAAAAATTTAAAAATTGTATCTCCACAATTAGCCGTCGGATCTGTAAGATCAAACCACAGGGTATTTGTTCAGGGTGCAGCTATGACACCCAATACACTTATAGACGCATTATGCGAAAGATATCGTGATCTAAAAAATGTTGAGATCATACAGATCCATACCGAAGGGAAGGCCCTGTATACCGAGCCACCTTACCAGGAGTCTTTTAATACCAATAGCTGTTTCGTTGGTAGCAATGTCAGAGTAGCCGTAAATTCCAATTTTGGGGCTTATGTTCCCATATTTTTAAGTGAGATCCATGTACTCTTCAGAAAGAATATATTACCTATAGATGTGGCTTTTATACAAGTCTCTCCTCCAGATAAACACGGCTACTGTTCCTTGGGAGTTTCAGTAGATATTACTCTTCCCGCTATACAAAATGCAAGAAAGGTGATTGCCCAGATCAATCCGCATGTTCCACGAACTCACGGTGACGGAATCATTCATATTAGCCGTATAGATGCGGCTATAGAAGTAGATCATCCTATTCACTCCTTCCAGTTGACAGACCCCACAGAAATTGAAAAACAAATTGGTTTGAATGTCGCGGGTCTTGTAGAAGATGGCGCAACCTTACAAATGGGAATCGGGGCAATTCCCAATGTAGTACTCAATAACCTTATTAACCATAGGCGTCTGGGAATTCATACAGAAATGTTTTCTGACGGGATTTTACCTTTAATAGAAAAAGGAGTCATCACCGGGGAAGAGAAGGAGGTCAAAACCGGAAAACTAGTCACCTGCTTTGCGGTTGGTTCTCCTCAATTATATGACTTTGTAGATGACAATCCTCTGGTTCACTTTAAAGAAGCAGCATATACCAATGATACGGCCATTATTAGAAAAAATCCTAAAGTTACGGCGATCAACTCTGCCATAGAGATAGATCTAACAGGACAGGTATGCGCAGATACCATTGGCAAAAGGCAGTATTCCGGGGTTGGTGGGCAAATGGATTTTATACGTGGAGCAGCCCTTTCTAACGGGGGAAAAGCGATTTTCGCCATGCCATCAGTTACCCGCAACGGAATTTCTAAGATCGTGCCTTATCTCAAAGAAGGAGCCGGGGTGACTACAACCCGCGCTCATGTGCATTATATCGCAACAGAATATGGCGTGGTAAACCTGTTCGGAAAAAATCTCAAACAACGTGCTGAGGCTCTGATTACGATCGCCCATCCAGACCATAGAGAAGAATTATCCCGGCAGGCCTTTGAACGATTAAATACCTAGATCTCTTAATGCACAGAAAGCTGAGATTCATCATATTTTAGATGCTCCTGCCGGTCTATTTTTGGAATCTAATCAAAATATAAAATGATGAATTTTTATCAGAAACAACTTTCAGATTTTACCCGTGATTTTTATGCGGGAGCATCTACCGGTATTATTTTATCAAGCTGTCTGGGCTCTATCGCCGCAATGCTGGTATTAATGAATGGTAACGCCCTGGCCGAAATGATCCAGCTTGGACTTATCGTTGTGGTATGTATGTGGTTTAATGCTTCGGTCTTAGCGCAGCTAAAAGCTAAATTTGTTTTTAATTCCCTGATCTTCAGTATTCTTGTAAGCACTACTTTTATCCTAATAAATATATTTTAAAAGCTAATGCAGGATCTTAAGGAAAGACGCCATATCAAGGAACTGGTAGAAACATTCTATTCTAAAGTGAGGAAGAATGAGGAAATTGGTTACTTTTTCAATAACAGTATTAAAGACTGGCAAGAGCACCTGGAGAAGCTCACCGATTTTTGGGAAAGTAACCTGTTTTTTACCGGATCTTTCAGTGGTAATCCTGCCCGGGCGCATATTAAAGTGGACCGGGAACATGATCATAGCATCACCGAATATCATTTTGGGGTCT
>JBFGDP010000165.1:0-5642 GCA_041580575.1 Christiangramia sp. | reverse complement strand
TAGCATCTGCAGTTTCAACTTGAGCCTTAGATTCGTGCATTTCATGCTCCATTTCTGCATGTGTTTCAGCAGAAGCTTCAGCATTTTCCTTTTTGCTATCTCCACAGGAATACATCATTAAACTTCCTGCTAACAAACTCATTGTAATTAAACTATTTACTTTCATATTCATTTTTCTAATTAGTAATTATTGGTATTTGACGTATTTTAAAGTGGATAATAACAAGTTATTTCTTTCTCTTCTTTTTAGGCTGAACGATCTTTCGAATGGTTGGTGAAGAAATATAAAACAATAGAAATCCGCTTAATACGGTTACTAGCCCCAACACTGAAAAGCTTCTAAGAAGCAAATTATTAAAATTATCTCTGCCATCATAGTCCATAGTATGGGTCATCCATAAAAAATCGAACCATCTCCAGTCTCTGTGCCTAACAGTCCTGAATTCACCGTTCACCGCTCCTATATAAGCCTTTAAATTCTCATCGGTCTCATAAGAGATCACATATGCCGGCAATAAGTTCTCCCGGTATTCATGATGATCTCCGGTCTTGATGATCCGTTCCACACCAGATATTTCCAGGTCGCTTTTCATATAGCTTGCGGCGATGTCACGTGCCTGTTGTTCGTTGATCTCTTTTATCTTCTCACCCGTGCGGGAATGCATCAAAAACTCATTATTGATAAAATAATAAGGCTCTCCGGAAATATCTTCCAGGCTTACTGAAATTAATTCCAAAGCTGGATCCAATTGAGTTGGACTTTTAAGGTCTGAAAATGAGGATTTCTCAACCACCTCTTTTTTAAACTGGTCGCCATGGATATCATCCAGATCTGTCCAGCTAAAATAAAGGCCACTCACCGTCCACATGATGAACTGTATACCGATGAATATCCCCAGATATCGATGGGCTTTTCGGATATTCATAGCCGTTTTTCGTTTTACTAACATTTAATGGTGCAGGTTTTATAAAGTTTGGGATTTAACGAAGGCAAAAATAAAATAATCCCTTGTTCTTTATAGAAAAAATGAAACATTTTATGGAATTTTAATGGCCGTGTTCAGCCTCTTCAGATTCCAAATATTTGTCTTGAGGTCCTACTCCTTCCAGGTACACCAACCGGGAACCATAATGTCCTGCTTCAGCAACAAAATAGGCGGCCAGAGCTAATATCAACAACATAAATCCTACAAAACCTTGGCCTTTTTTAATAAGAATAAACTTACAAGTTTTAAGAAGGCTGCCAGGGCGCTCGAAAATATGGTCCAGCAGGTATATTAATCATGCTACTCCAATACTTACTTAGCGGCTACAGTGAGATCATGTGTATGGGAATGGGCATATACCCCGACGAGATAAGCTCCAATAAAACCGGCACCTACCAGCAATAGGGTCACCCAGTCCATATTCCTTTTGAGGATGAATAGTCGAAGTAAGGCTCCAAATAACAATTAAGCAATAGGAAAATGCACCACCATGGGATGCAGATTGGGAAATTCATCCAGATCTGCCTTAACTTTATCTGAATGTTCTGCAGCTGTTTCCTGCTCCTTCTCATGTTCGTTACTAACTGCATGATACCCGGCATGAGTGGGGATTGAATCTGGTTCAACATTTTGGTCTTTTACTCTCAGAAAATGTTCATGATCTACGTGATCATCCTGAGCGAGCCCTGCGAGTGTCATTGAAATTAGAATAAATAAAAAGAGGAGGTTTTTCATGTGCTCCATTTCCATATCAACGTTTTTAGAATCTTCAGGAGTTTACCTGCAGGAAGCAACCGGAAATCGAAAATACAATATTAAACCACCCAATTAAACACTTGAACTTATTCATGAGCCTAAACTTTGTGGGGAATTTTATCTTCTAAATTATTACAAATTCTGAATAACCTTTTGCAGTTTCTCTTCTATGTCCTTTGCCACCTTACATAAAGCTTCATTATCCACGGCCTGCATAGATGCAATAGGGTTTACCGCCGCCACCTCTATTTCTCCGGAACCTTTATCCTGAACAATAACATTACAGGGCAGCATAGTCCCAATTTTATCCTCTGCATTCAATGCTTTATGAGCATAAGGCGCATTACAGGCTCCCAGAATGCGGTAATTTCTAAAATCTACATCGAGCTTCTTTTTTAAAGTTTCTGTAACATTGATCTCCGTTAATACCCCGAAGCCTTCCTTTTCCAGTTCGTTGGTGACCTTTTCTATCACCTCCTCAAACTCTCCGTTGATCGTTTTATTGATATAGTAATTCATAGTTTGGTATTTTTTTAATTATTTATTCTGAAAACAACCAATCCCGCGAAACCGCAGGATTGGGAAAGCAATTTTTACTCGGGAAATATTAGGGTTTATTCGCCTATTTCTTTTTTCCCGCCTTCATTTCTTCCTGATGTGCCTTCATTTTAGCTTTCATTTTCTCCATCAAATCCGGGTTCTCATGAAGGAACTGGATCATTTGATCCATAATTTTTTCAGCCATTTCCGGATTTGCCTTCATTTTTGCGTGCATATCCTGCATCATGGCTTGTTTCATTTCAGGATCGTCCATCATTTTGGCTTTCATTTTATCCTGCATCTTCTTCTGCATCTCCGGATCGTTCTCCATTTTTTCATGCATCATTTTCTTCATCTTTTCCCTCATCTCAGGATTCTTCTCCATCACCGCTTTCATTCTCCCATTTTCCATCATTTGGAAATGATCTTTCAGCAACCATTTTTCAGCTTCATCGTTGTTATGCACCACTTGCATGAACTCTGTGAATTTTGACTGATCGCTTACAATCTCTTTATAAACCTGATTTCTAAATTCGTTTTCTGCCATTGCTTCCGGTGCAGTTCTTGTGGTTCCGCAGCTGGTGATTAAAAGTCCGAATGCACTGACTAAAGTAAATTTTAAAACATTTTTCATGATTTCCAATATTTCTGGTTGTTTATAATTAAGGTTAATAAATTTCTATTTTTCCTTTTGTTCTAATCTGTAGATCATTTTCTTCATTTGGGCGATCTCTCTTTTTTGAGCTTCAATAATCTCTTCGGCTAATTTCTTAACCTCAGGATCTTCTATATCTGCTCTCTTACTTGTAAGAATAGCGATAGAATGATGAGGAATCATAGCCTTCATATATAGCACGTCGCCAATTATTGGGCGTTGAGCTCGAACCAGTCCCAATGCACTTACAAATAATACAAGACTACCCGCATAAATAGCAATGTTCTTTTTCTTGTTCTTATACATACCCTTCATAAGAGACAGCATGATCACAGCCATGGCAGCGATCCCTAAACAACTCATATAAAATCGCGTAAGACTAAAATATACATGATCAAATTCATAGGTATTAAAGTACATAGTGATATACATCGCTATAAAGGACAAGCCCAGCATTAAAAAGAACTTAGCGTAATTTCCTTTCTTTTTATGTTGATTGTGTTCGTTAGAATCCATTTTTTAATTATTTGGTGGGTAGGTGGTTATTTATTTTTTGATGGTCTTTTCTACAGATCCGCATTTAAGCATCTTGTCACCAAAATAAGGGTTGGTGATTTCCTCAACATCTGCATACCAGTAGGCTCCTTTATTATTGAAAGCCATCGGGCAAAACTTCTTATAAATAGTTCCTCCGGAAAGGGCTTCCTCAAACATAGGCCCCGCCTTTTCAGTAAATTCGGAGAAAAGCGCTCGTTGTTTTTCAACATCATCTGTATCGGCCATTTTTTCGGCTATACTTTTCATTTCGGCTCTTTCCGCAGTAAAGGAATCGGCCATCGCGCGTGCTACATCTTGTGCCGTGTCGGGATCATTATTGGTCAAGGCATATTTAATTTCCAGGTAATTATGCCACACCTTCCCGGTCATCCCATCTTTAAAGGCCTGATCGGCAATATCAGCAGTTTTTTTCTCGGCTTTCTTAACCTCTTTTGTAGTATTTATCTCAACCGATTGAGGTGCTTTTTCATCCTTACAAGAGGTTAATGCAATCATTGAGAAAATGATAATACTTAGGTTCAAAAATTTAATTTTCATGCCAGTTAAATTTTGTTTGAATTTTATAATCAAAAAATATGGTTCTCCATATTCTACTTTCCTGCAGCATACTTTAATCACTACTTCAAGACAGCTGGTTTATTGATAAATTATTAGAAAACTCAAGGTAAAACGATGTTAAAGAACTCGCTGTTAACCTATTAATAAAAGATTTTTGGTTGTTTTAAAATTTTAACAAATGGGACCTAAAAACAGGAAACCCCGCCATTTAGGCAGGGTTTCATAAAATTTAATTGTAAAAGTTATAGCACTTCAAAGGGCAGGCTAATTTTTACTTTTTCCCAGGAAAGGGAAATAACTCCAGCCTTATCTCCGGTTTTCAAAACTTCATAAGTTAGTTCTTCCTGAACCTCTTTAAGTTTTTCAGCCTTTACTTTAGTTACTAAAACATCCTGCGCTGCTGAATACTCATCTTTGCCGTGTTGGTCCCAGTGAGAATTGAACATCACTTTCCATTCTTCTTTTCCCGGCACCACAAAAAATCCGTACTTCCCGGCAGGTAATACCTTTCCACCTACTTTCAGATCTTTATTGGTTTCCAACCAGGTAGCTTTATGAGCTCCGGCCTGCCATACTGTATTATATCCTACCAGGCCACCGAAAATAATTCGCTCCCTAACCCTTGGGGAAGAATAGTCTATATGCACATGCGCATCTCCCACCATCGCCATTGCACTGGTATGCGGGCTAAGTGATTTCCCCGTTTTTACCGTTTCTTCTTTAGCATGAGCTGTATGATCATGTTCCTGGGAAAAGCCCGTTAAACTTACTAATGCTACTCCTAAAAGAACTATTTGTTTTCTCATTTTTATCATTGTTATATTACTTTATTTTAATGTATCCTTTACCTCCCCGCAGGTTAGCATGGCATCTCCATAGTATGGATTGCGAACTTCAACTTCCAGACTTAACCAGTTTGCTCCTTTATTATTGTTGGCCATTGGGCAAAACTGAACATAAACAGGATTGCCTTCGAAATTCATATTAGAAGCCAGGGCCACCATATTTTCTGAAAGGATTATAAAATGATCCCGTTGATTCTCGATTTTATTATTTTCTGAAATCGCCTGCAGCATATCCTTTACTTTTGAAAGGTGGCTTTTCACCATCCCTTCCAGCTTAGCAGTTTGAGTCTTATTAAGCAATTCCAGCATTTTATAGGCTTCAGCTTTTGTCTTTTCAGCATCTGAAGCAACCAGGGCATCTTTCAGTTTAAAGTATTCAGCAAGTACCGGAGTAAATTGCGCCTGATATGATTGTGGAATATCCATTTTCATATTCATGGCTTCGGCTTTTGGCTCTTCGGTCTTTGGATTCATCATAGAAGTTTTTCCCTGCAACTGTGCCGCAGCATCTACCGTAAATGTCCCATTCACCACGATCTCTTCACCTTCCTTAAGTCCGTCCTGAACCACATAGGAATCTCCTAATGCAGGCCCAAGAGTGATCTCTCTTAATTTAAATCCTGCACCTGTCTCTGCATCCTCTTTGATATAAACCACAGATCTTTCTCCTGTCCATAATACTGCAGATTTTGGGATCACCATTTCCTTGGCCTTAGCCCCTGCCAGATCGTTTTTCACGATCCC
>JBFGDP010000164.1:0-5645 GCA_041580575.1 Christiangramia sp. | reverse complement strand
TTTAATAACTGCGCTTTGGTATTTACTACATTCAGCCTGGCTTCCACGGCCACAGATTTTAAACTATCGGGAACAGAATTTTTTAAAGATTCCATGATCTGGGCGATCGCAACAGCATTATTTTTTACTTCGTTGATCGTGCTGTTATCCAGTTTTCGTATTTCATTCTGGGCGGTAATATATTCTACCCAGCCTAAGGCATATTCCCTGGCTTTAGGCTCCAGAGCAAAATCTGGATAATCCAGTTTCAGTTTTTTCTGAAAAGCTGTAGTATCATCGGCTGTACCGGTGGTATCTTCAGCATTCTTATCGGTTTTACAGGAGATGCTTACAGAAATTAACAGGAGCAGGATTAATTTTTTCATATGTTAAATTCAATATTCGGTAAAGTTATTCATTATTTCCAGATCTCTTCAGTTTAAAGAACTTTGGAGAAGAGATGGGTGAGATCTCTAAGAAAATCCAAAGTTTACGAATTCCTCTATTTAAATAAATATATTTGCAAAAAAATTAATTTATGGCCGGAAGGATTTTGATAATTGGTGCCTGCGGACAAATTGGTACTGAACTAACCCTTAGATTGAGGGAGATTCATGGGAATGTTAATGTCATCGCCAGTGATATAAGAGAAGGAGCAGAGGAGTTAATGCAATCGGGGCCATTTGAGATCTTAAATGCAACAGATGAGCTCCATATAAAGGAGATCGTAAATAAATATGAAGTAAAGGAAGTGTACCTGATGGCCGCAATGCTTAGTGCGACTGCAGAAAAAGCTCCAATGAAAGCCTGGGATCTTAATATGGATTCATTATTCCATATTTTAAACCTGGCTAAAGATGGGAAGATAGATAAGATTTTCTGGCCATCCAGTATCGCTGTTTTTGGTCCATCGACGCCTAAAGACCATACTCCTCAAACCACGGTGATGGAACCCACCACAGTATACGGAATAAGTAAACAAACCGGGGAAAGATGGTGTGAGTATTACTTCAACAAGTTTGGGGTAGACGTTCGTAGTATCAGGTATCCGGGGATTATTAGTTACAAAACCCTGCCCGGTGGCGGTACAACAGATTATGCTATCGAGATCTTCCATGAGGCTATAAAAAAAGCAGAATATACCAGTTTCCTGGCTGAAGATGCCGCCCTGCCAATGATGTATATGGACGATGCGATCAAGGCCACTGTAAATATTATGGAAGCCCCTGCAGAAAAAATAAAAGTTAGGTCATCTTACAATCTTGCCGCGATCAGTTTTACTCCAGAAGTTCTGGCGAAGGAGATCAAAAAGCATATCGCAGATTTTAAGATAAAATATGCACCAGATTTCAGACAGAAAATAGCTGAATCCTGGCCATCGAGTATCGATGACAGCGCTGCCAGAAATGATTGGGGCTGGAACCATGAATTCGATCTTGATAAAATGACCACAACCATGCTGGAGGGAGTAGGAAAGACTTTAAAGGAAAATGCATAAATAAAAAAAGCCGCTTTAAAGCGGCTTTTACTTTTACTCAGAAAAAATATATTATTCGATCACGCGTACTTCGGTAGCGTTCACTCCTTTTCTTCCTTCTGTTTCTTCGTACTCAACTCTATCGCCTTCCTGGATAGTTTCACCGTTTAAACCGGTAATGTGTACGAAAATGTCTCTTTTGGTGTCGTCGTTGGTAATGAATCCATAACCTTTAGATTCATTGAAAAATTTAACTGTGCCTTGCATAAAAATAATAATTAATAAAACACAAACATAATAGATAAAATTTTAGAATCTGTTGAAAATCAGAATTTTTTGCAATTTTTTATGTTTGCTTGTTAATCGATGCCCCTGTCTTTCATTTTCTTTAAATTTTCCTCAGAGAGGGTGTAATCCTTCAATTTCTTACCTCGCCATCGCACGACCAGGAAAACCGGCATAAGAATGAAAGCACTTACCAGTACAGCAATCCCAATAATGCGATCACCGGTTAAAATATCGCCGGTAAGACGATAATAAAATCCAATAGCTACGGCTATAAGAATTCCAATTCCCAGGACCTTCATAAAAATTTTCATCTGTACTCTATTTTTAATACTGTTTTGTAATTTAAATTTCTCGTCTTTTAAGCCTTTTATAAATATTCAAATTGGGCCATTTTCTGACTAAACGGTTACTTCTATTAATTTTTGTCTGTAAGCAGTAAGTAGTTTCGACTTGGAAATAAATCCAATATATTTTCCTTCTTTTACCACGGGTAGATTCCAGGCGTTACTGTCCTGAAATTTTTTCATTATCTCTTTCATTCTATCAGTTTCAATATCTATGATCTCGGGTGCTTGTTGCATAATATCCTGAACACTGACCTCTCCATAAAGTTTTTCATTGAACATAATAGACCTTATATCGTCCAGTAAAATAATTCCCATAAAATTACGATTTTCATCAATCACGGGGAAAATATTACGAGAGGATCTCACAACTCCCTGATGAATTACATCACCCAGGTTCATGTTAATATTGAGGGCAATAAAATTCTTTTCGATCACCCGGGTAATATTCATCAGGGTGAGCACTGTTTGATCTTTATCATGGGTGAGTAGGTCGCCTCGTTGCGCCAATTCCATTGTATATACTGAATGTGGCTGGAATTTACTGGTGATCATATAGGAAATAGCAGCGGTGATCATAAGCGGGATAAATAACTCGTAGCCATGGGTTAATTCGGCGATTAGGAAAATTGCGGTTAAGGGTGCGTGCAGTACTCCTGCCATTAGACCGGCCATTCCCACGAGGGTGAAATTACTAACCGAGATCTGATCTTTAAAAATTCCCAGGTTATTTAGCAATAGAGCGAATCCATGACCCATAGCACTTCCCATGAACATTACGGGTGCAAAAATACCACCCACTCCGCCGGCACTTATGGTAAGGGTGGTGGCAATAATTTTAAAAAGCACGAGACCCATCAGCAAAATGATCACTACCCATATATTTTCGAGATAGGCATTAAAAAGATTGGTGCCCAGGGCCTCGAGATAATTTTCCTGGAGGAGATTGTTCACAACGCTGTAACCCTCCCCGTACAACGGTGGGATAAAATATATGATCAAGCCAAGCAAGAGACCGCAGGTAATAAGGCGAACAATTCCAGACCTGATACGTCCCATTAGTTTCATGAGCCAGAAATGAACCCTGGTGAAATATATGGAGCAACCTGCCGCAAGTATTCCAAGCAACATATAGTAGGGGACTTCAGAAATTGTAAAGGCATCTTCCAGTGAAAAAGGAAGGATAATCTCACTGCCATAGAAAAAATAAGAGGTAAGAACTGCCGAGACCGAAGCAATTAGCAGAGGTAATAGGGAGGTTAAGGTAAGGTCAAGGCTAAACACTTCTACGGCAAAAATAATGGCGGCAATTGGGGCATTAAAAATAGAGGACATGGCCCCGGCCGCAGCACAACCAATGAGCAGGGTACGCGTGGTTTGATTCAACAGGAACAACCTGGAAAGGTTTGAGCCTATAGATGCACCGGTAGCTACCGTGGGAGCCTCCAGTCCAACAGATCCTCCGAAGCCTACGGTGATAGGAGCAGTGATCAATGATGCATACATCTGGAACCTTTTCATGATCCCCCTTTGCCGGGAGATGGCATATAAGGTAGCCGGGATGCCCTGGCTTACTTTTTTTCGCAAAACAAACTTGAAAATTAGGTAAACTGCCAGAAGGCCTATGACCGGAAAAATGAAATAAAAGGCATTGTGATAGGTTACAAGCGTGTCTCCTTTTAGCAGGACCTGAATAAAGTGAGTCAGGTTTTTGATGGTAACAGCACAAATCCCGGCAATAAAACCAATAAGTGCGCTAATGAACATCAAAAATTGTCGATGAGAAAGGTGCCTGGATTTCCAGTGCAAAAAGCTGTGCAACAAAGATCTGCTTAATTTTGCCACCTTAAAATATTTAGCCTGTGAATATAAAAAATCCCGCATTATGCGGGATGATTTATTTACATTTTCAATTGAAGATGTAGCTCGGTGAGCTGCTCTGTATCAAGTTTTGCCGGAGCATCGATCATAACATCGCGACCGGAATTATTTTTAGGAAACGCAATAAAGTCTCTAATGCTTTCCTGTCCACCAAGAATAGCCACAAGCCTGTCAAATCCAAAGGCGATACCACCATGAGGAGGGGCCCCATACTGGAAGGCATCCATTAGAAAACCAAATTGTTCCTTTGCTTCTTCCGGAGTGAATCCAAGATACTTGAACATTTGTGACTGGGTTTCCTTATCGTGGATCCTGATAGATCCTCCACCAATTTCATTTCCATTCAGCACGAGATCATAAGCGTTTGCCCGCACTTTTCCAGGCTCTGTTTCCAAAAGCGCGAAATCTTCTTTTTTAGGAGAAGTAAATGGATGGTGCATAGCATGGAACCTTTCTGTTTCTTCATCCCACTCAAGAAGAGGGAAATCTACTACCCATAGAGGCGCAAATTCATCAGCTTTTCTTAATCCCAGCTCATTTCCTAAATGCATTCTTAAAGCACTAAGTTGAGTTCTGGTTTTAGCGGCATTACCGGCCATAACCAGGATAAGGTCACCCGGTTTGGCTCCTGTAGCTTCAGCCCAGGCCTTAAGATCTTCCTGAGAATAGAATTTATCTACAGAAGATTTTAAACTTCCGTCCTCGTTATATTTCGCCCAAACCAGTCCGTTGGCACCAACCTGAGGTCTTTTTACCCATGAAATAAGCTTATCGATCTCTTTTCTGGTATAGGCTGCAGCTCCGGGAACCGCGATCCCAACCACCAATTCCTGCTGATCAAAAACATTGAATCCTTTATTTTTGGCCAGTTCATCAAGTTCGGCGAATTCCATCCCGAAACGAATATCCGGTTTATCATTCCCATACTTTTTCATGGCTTCATCGTAGGTCATCCTCGGGAATTCGGCTACATCAACGCCTTTGATCTCTTTAAGTAAATGCCTCGTGAGGCCTTCGAAAATATTCAAGATATCTTCCTGTTCCACGAATGCCATTTCGCAGTCTATCTGGGTGAATTCGGGCTGACGATCTGCTCTAAGGTCTTCATCTCTGAAACATTTCACGATCTGGAAATATTTATCCATTCCACCTACCATCAATAACTGCTTAAAAGTTTGTGGTGACTGCGGAAGGGCATAGAACTGACCTTCATTCATCCTGCTTGGTACCACAAAATCCCTGGCACCTTCTGGAGTAGATTTGATTAAATAAGGGGTTTCAATTTCTATAAAACCTTCGTTAGAAAGGTAATTTCTAACTTTCATCCCTACCTGGTGACGAAACATTAATTTGTTCTTCACCGGGTTACGACGAATGTCCAGGTATCTGTATTTCATTCTAAGGTCTTCTCCACCATCGGTTTCATCTTCGATAGTAAAAGGAGGGGTTTTCGATGCATTAAGGATTTTGAAATCATCAACCAGTACCTCGATCTCACCGGTTGGCATATTAGGATTTTTCGCCTCTCTTTCTATCACGGTACCTTCAACCTGGATCACAAATTCACGGGCGAGATTACCGGCCTTCTCCATTAAATCTTTAGAAGAACGTTCCTCGTCAAATATTAATTGAGTTAAACCATAGCGATCGCGCAGATCTACCCAGATCATAAAACC
>JBFGDP010000163.1:0-5672 GCA_041580575.1 Christiangramia sp. | reverse complement strand
GCTATCATCGGGGAGGGAGTGCAAACAGCCTTATATGAAACTGGGGAGGACCCCTTAGGCACTTATATCAAAGTCAATGGTGTCAACTTCATGGTTATAGGCACCTATAAAAAGAAGAGCCAGGGAGGAGACAGGGAAGAAGGACAAAAGCAGATCTTTGTCCCTTTTACAGCTTTTTCTCAGGCCTTTAACCGGGGAAATAAAGTTGGCTGGATGGCAATTACCGCCAAAGACGGGAATTCTATCACAAAATTGAAAAGCAATATTTTCGATATCGTTAAAAGCAGGCATATCATTCATCCTGAAGACGACCGTGCTATTGGTAATTTTGACCTGTACCAGGAGTATAGTAAGGTAAACGGACTATTCATAGCCTTAAAAGCCGTAGCCTATTTCGTAGGCGTCCTGGTTCTACTTTCCGGGATCATCGGGATTAGTAATATTATGCTTATTGTGGTGAAAGAACGAACAAATGAGATAGGCGTGAGAAGAGCTTTAGGAGCTACACCCTGGTCCATTAGGGGGCAGATCTTACTGGAGTCTATTTTTTTAACGATCATCTCAGGAATGTCGGGGATCATCCTCGCTACCGGGGTGATCTGGCTGGTGAACTTGCAATTAAGCAATATGGATACTTCAGAAATGATGTTCCTTAATCCCTCGGTGAACCTGGGTGTGGTAATGATTGCCCTGGCTATTTTGATTATTTCAGGCTTATTGGCAGGTTTAATTCCGGCCCAACAAGCGATCAAGGTCAAACCGGTAGATGCATTAAGAACAGAATAATACACCAATACTTATACAATCAAAAATGAAAAAATTTATAACCATCGGGATTTTAGTATTCATAGCCGTGACCTTTGTGGGGGCACTATACTATTTATTTCAAAAAAATCAGGAAGATCCTGTGATCTATCAAACCGAAGAGCCTACCCAGCAAACGATCATAAAGAAAACGGTAGCTACAGGGAAAATTGTTCCTAAGGAAGAAGTGCTTATCAAACCGAATATCTCAGGTATTATAGATGAGATTTTTATAGAAGCGGGAGATCGAATAAAGGCAGGAGATCTTATTGCCAGGATCAGGGTGATACCTAATGTTTCCTCTCTGCAAAGTGCCAAGGATGCCGTGGCTACGGCTAAGATCAACCTTGATAATGAAAAGAAGGTCTTTGAAAGGCAAAAGGTTCTATTTGATAAAGGAGTGATCTCGGCAAACGATTTTGATGCCGCTGAGGTGAGCTACAGGAGAGCAGAACAAAACTACAGGTCTGCTCAGCAGAATTATGAGATCGTAAGAACCGGGACCACCAGTGGAATTGGCAGTGCCGCCAATACCCTCATCAGGTCTACGGTAGAAGGTATGGTGCTGGACGTTCCCGTAAAAGCAGGAAACCAGGTGATAGAAAGTAATAATTTTAATGATGGTACCACTATCGCAACCCTGGCCGATGTGAACGAAATGATCTTTGAAGGAAAAGTTGATGAAAGCGAGGTTGGTAAAATCAGGGAAGATCTTCCTCTGGAAGTAACTGTTGGCGCCATAGAGAATAAGTCTTTTGATGCCGTGCTGGACTATATAGCCCCAAAAGGAATAGAAGATAACGGAGCCATTCAATTCGAAATCAAAGGTACCCTGGATAAAGCAGATACTACTTTTATTCGCGCTGGCCTAAGTGCGAATGCATCTATTATCCTGGCCCGTGCAGATGATGTTTTAGCGATCAAGGAGGCACTGGTGCAGTTCGACCCTGAAACCAAGGAACCTTATGTGGAGGTGATGACGGGAGACCAGGAATTTGAAAAGAGAAATATAGAACTTGGAGTTAGTGATGGGATTAATGTGGAAGTGCTTAGCGGTGTTAAAGAAGGGGATAAGATAAAAGTTTGGAATCAGATAAAACCTGCCTTGAATATCGCCCAAAACTAGATTTTTTACTACTTGTGTAACAACCTGCATCTTTTACAGACATATCATACAGAATCTTATTATGAAGAATTATAGTTTACTAGCCACCCTATTGCTTTTTTCCAGCCTGCTAACCGCGCAGCAAAAGGAATGGACCCTGGAAGAATGTGTAAATTACGCCCTGGAGAATAACATTCAGGTCAAACAATCTGAGCTTGCAGTAGAGCTTTCTGACCTGGAAAGACGAGATGCCCTGGGTAATTTTATACCGAGCATTAATGCGCAGGCATCCAATGCCTGGAATACCGGTCTAACCCAGAACGTGACCACGGGAATCCTGCAAAATCAGACCACCCGAAATTTTTCTGCTGGTGTTAGTGCCGGTCTTACCCTTTTCGATGGTCTAAGAAATTATAAGCAATTACAAAGAGCAAGAATATCCAGAATTGCCAATGAGTATTCACTGGATAAGATGAAAGATGATATCGCCCTATTTGTTGCCGATGCTTACCTGCAGGTATTATTCAGTAAACAGAACCTTGAGGTTCTAAAGGCGCAGAACGAAGTTACCCAGCAACAATTGGTGAGAACTCAGGATCTTGTAGAGGCGGGGGTTCTGCCTCAGGGTGATCTTCTGGAGATCAGAGCTACCATGGCCGATGAAAAGCAGCGTATGATCGTCGCTGAAAACCAGATCCAGATCTCTTTGATCGGGTTAGCGCAAACCTTAGGAATTCAGGATTATCAAAATTTCAATATCGTAGATAGGGATTATGATATCTTCGGAAATGAGATCCTTGCAAATTCAGTTTACGAGGTGATCGAAAGAGCAAAGGAAGAAAGGTCTGAAATTAAGATCGCAGAAGCAAACAGGGAGCTGGCCGAAATGGATGTAGACCTTACTAAAGGTGCCTACCTGCCAACTTTGAACGCTTTTTTTAATTACAATACCCGTGAAAGCGGACAGAGCAGGATCACAGGTTCTGTTCTAGACCCAAATTCTCCAACAAGACAGATCGGGGTAGTAGAAAGTACGAACCAGATTGTGGTTGCGCCAAATGCTATACCAACTCTGGGCAGTCCATTACCATTTATGGAGCAGTTATACCGTAATGATGGGGTTACATATGGCTTACAATTAAGCGTTCCTATTCTCAATGGTTTTGCCACAAGAAACCAGGTAAAGAGAAACGAGATCAATGTGAAGCGTGCTGAATTTCAGTTGGAGCAGGCAGAACTGGATCTTGAAGCCAATGTATATCAGGCATACACCGATGCTCAGGGAGCCTTTGAAGTTTATGAAGCTTCCCTGGTGGCTGCTGAAGCTCAGGAAAAGGCGTTTGAATATGCAACAGAACGCTATGACGTGGGATTAACGAACGCCTTCGATTTCAGCCAGGCTAAAATAAGATACGAGAATACACAAAGAGAGGCTCTTCGGGCTAAATATGATTATATATTCAAACTAAAAGTAGTTGAACTATATTTTGGAATTCCGGTAAGGGATTTAAAATTCTAATTAAATGAATAAAAAAACACTTTTCATCATCCTGGGCGTAATTGTAGCCTTAATTATTGTATTGGTAATCGGTAAAAAAGCGGGTTGGTTCGGAAACTCGGCTAACATAAAGGAAGTAGAAATCACAAAAGTGGAACCTATTGATATCACTGAAACCGTTTCGGCAACTGGTAAGATACAACCTGAAATAGAGGTGAAAATTTCCTCTGAAGTTTCCGGGGAGATCATAGAATTACCAATTGTAGAAGGGCAATCTGTGATGAAGGGAGATCTTCTGGTACGGATCAATCCTGATATTTATCAATCCAGCGTTCAAAGAGCCCGGGCAAGTTATTCGAATTCCAAGGCCAACTATGCCCAAACCATAGCTAACCTTAAACAGGCTGAAGCAGATTATAATAGAAATAAAACTCTTTTTGAAAAAGGAGTGATCTCCAGAGCCGAGTGGGACGGGATTATTTCCAACTACGAGATGGCCCAGGCTAACAAGGAGTCGGCATATTACAGTATGCAAAGTAGTGCCGCTACGGTTACTGAAGCACAGGATAACCTGGGGCGTACCACAATCTATGCACCTATGACGGGAACTATTTCCAAGCTGGACGCAGAATTAGGAGAAAGAGTTGTTGGAACCCAGCAAATGGCGGGTACAGAAATTCTAAGAGTAGCAAACCTGGAAAATATGGAGGTTGAAGTAGATGTGAATGAAAATGATATTGTGAAGGTTTCTGTAGGCGATTCTACCATCGTAGAAGTAGATGCCTACCTGGGTAAAGAATTTAAAGGGATAGTAACTGAAATTTCAAATACGGCCGATAATACAATGACCACAGATCAGGTTACCAATTTTAAGGTGAAAGTTAGGATTTTAAAAGAATCTTATGCAGATCTTATGGATGGTAAACCGGAAAACTATTCCCCGTTTCGCCCGGGAATGACCGCTACGGTAGATATTATTACCAATAAAAGATCTAGTGTGATCGGGGTTCCTATAAGTTCTATTGTCATCAGGAACGATACAATTGCAAAAAAGAAATCCTTTGTGAAGAAAAAAGATAATGCAGATGAAGAAAAGTTTGAATGTGTATTTGTAAAAGATGGTAAAAAAGCTAAACTTCGCGTCGTGGAAACTGGTATACAGGATGATTCTCATATTGAGATCCTGCGAGGTCTGAAAGATGGCGATGTTATTATTACCGGGCCATATAGTACTGTTACCAAAAGCCTTGATCCCGGTGACGAGATCGAAGTGAAGGAAGAAGACGAAGAAAAAGAAACAGATTAAACTAAAGAGATTTGGCGCTTATATTATGTCTGGAAACTGCAACCACCAATTGTTCGGTGGGAATTGCAAAAGATGGTAAGTTGTTAGCTTTAAAAGAAGATAACAGCAAGAATTATTCTCATGCTGAAAAGCTTCATATTTTTATCAATGAAGCTTTAGAGGAAGCAGGAATCACTTCTAAAGACCTGGATGCTGTCGCTATTAGTAAAGGCCCTGGCTCCTATACCGGTCTAAGGATTGGAGTATCTTCTGCCAAAGGCCTGTGTTATTCTCTGGACATTCCCTTGATTTCGGTGCCTACACTGGATCTTTTGGCTTATAGGTTAAAGGACATACAGGGAGTTATAGTTTCTATGCTCGATGCTCGAAGAATGGAAGTATATTCGGCGGTCTATGATTCCGGGATGAATCAGTTAAGGGCTACTCAGGCTCAAATCCTGGATGAGTCTTCTTTTGCGCAATACCTGGAAACTTCAAAAGTACATTTCATAGGAAATGGCGTCGCGAAGTTCGAGGATATCTGCACAAATCCAAATGCGGTCTACCATAAAGAACAATATCCTTCAGCTAATGAAATGGCAGAAATAGCTGAATTTAAGTATCAAAAAAGCGACACCGAAGATGTCGCTTATTTTGAACCTTATTATCTAAAAGATTTTATCGCGGGTTAGATTAAGACCTTTCCTGAACCTGCCGGTCTCTTTGGGTACCTTTCATTTTGGTTTGATCATAAAGATATACATCTCTCTGAGGATAAGGAATAGTCATTCCTGCTTCTTCCAATCTTATTTTACCTTCTTCTATCATATACCAGTGAAGATCCCAGAATACACTTAATTCCGCAAAATATCTTACAGAGAAGTTTACTGAATTATCTCCAAGCGAGTGTACAATGATTTGCGGTGGTGGATCCTTAAGAACATTTTCCTGCTCCATAACCATGTTAGTAAGCACTTCTT
>JBFGDP010000162.1:0-5675 GCA_041580575.1 Christiangramia sp. | reverse complement strand
CTAAAGAGCGACTGGCTACTGTATATACCACAGATGGCCTGCACCTCAACGAGAAGGGATATGAACTATGGGCAGAGATTTTAAAAAAAAATGTTCACCTTTAGTGGCTGGAAACCTGGTCCTATAAGATCACCCGGTCATTATCGTAAATTATAACCTTCTCTAAAATTCGCAAAATGAGAAATATCATTCTATTTCTGGGCTTATTTTATGGGCTGTCCCTTTATAGCCAGTCTAAAGCCATTAAATTCTTTAATGAAAATGGCACTCAGTTATCTGAAGAAGAATTTTATAACAACCGCGATTATAGTCAGAATTTAGATGTGTACCTGGAAAATGACAGTATTGCTTACGGCATTTTACTTAGCAGGAGAAAATTCGGAAATCTGGATGCAGCGACCTTCCATAAGATCAAGTCCTACCTGGGCCAGTTACGGGGGAGGGATATAGATCCCAACAGGAATATCGTCATAAATTATCTTACAGAACCCATTGGGATCGAGGATAAACAAGGAAAAACCGGATGGAATATTTTGGGCAAAAATTACCTGAAAAAACTGCATAAGATCGCTGATATTGAGCAGTTTTATGTTAATTCCCCAAAGGTGGGCAACCTTAAATTTTACCATCTTAACAGTATCAACTGGCTGGAAGATCACGAAGAGCTGTTTAAAAAACTCTTTTTCCCTTATGAGACTGTGAATGGAAATTATATCCTCATAAAACCAGATGGGAGATTTTTCTATTACCTGGGAGAACACAGTAAATTTGAAGTCTGGGAAAATGCTGAAAAATTCTTTCTTTAAATCGCGAATTTTACCGGTTTGCCTCCGTCGGTTTCAAACTGCCGAAAATTAATTAACTTACTCACTTATCAGGCTTATACAATCAGTAATTTTATTTGCTAAAACCGAATTCATGCACAGATCAATTTACCTTCCGGTTAAACTTTTAGTATTCATACTTCTATTGTCCTCATGTAAAGAGCAAAGGTCTGAGGAAGAGCAAATGCTACAATTCGCTGAAGATTATACCGCCGCCTGGAATAGCAGGGACCCGGATAAAATGGCATCCTTTTATGCCGAAGATGGCACCCTCACTGTAAACCGTGGTACGCCTGCCGTAGGGAGGAATGAACTGGCAGAGACGGCTGCCTCTTACATGGAAGCCTTTCCAGATCTCAACCTTAGCCTGGATAGCCTGGTAAAGACAGACAGCACCTATAAATATTACTGGACCTTCAAGGGCACCAATACCGGTCCCGGGGGAACGGGCAACAAAGTGCATTTTAGTGGCTTTGAGGAATGGACGATGAATGACGCCGGACTGGTGCAAAATTCGGTAGGAACTTATAATGAAGAAGAATATCAAAGTCAGCTAATGGATAACCAATAATCTGTAAATAAACATGAATAAAACACATCTAACCCTCCTTTTCATCCTGTTAATAACTCTTGAGAGCTTTAGCCAGAATTCTATAGATACTGAGACCAAAAGAACTGTAATTAGTAACGGCATCGGGCTGGGCAGTGTCATTGCCGGGTTAACTTCATGGGAAAGAAATAAATCTGTATTACTAGCCATCATCCACGGAATCTTTAGTTGGTTTTACGTGATATATTTTGTGCTCACCAGGAAAAGCAGTGAAAGAAAGTAGTAATTCCTAAAGTGTGGGGATGTATATTGCTTTAGTACCTTTATGCCGAAACAGAACATAATTTATGACTGATACAGACTGGATAGGTTCCCTGGGTGTCTTCCTCATACTTCTCGCATATATCCTTAACATCTTCGGGAAATTGAAACCCGGGCAGCTCGCATTCATCCTGTTAAATCTAATTGGTGCGTCGCTGGCATGCGTGGCCTCTATCATCATGAATTACTGGCCTTTTATTATCCTGGAAGCTGTCTGGTCCCTCGCCTCACTGGTATCTCTCTTTAGATATAAAAAATTGAATATCTAAGGGATGCTTTTCTCCCTGCCTGTTTTAAGCTGAAAATATTTAACTTACCCGCCGCTATCGCCCAAGAATGACAGAGCATATAAAATTAGGCCTTAAAGAAAATTGGTTACAATTCACCATCCTGGTAATAGTAAACGCGTTCGTTGGGGGGATGGTAGGATTGGAACGTACCATTTTTCCCAAATTCGCTGCATCTGAATTTGGGATCGCTTCCACCTCGGCGATTCTCTCTTTTATCGTCGCCTTTGGGATCACCAAAGCGATCACGAACTATTTCACCGGGAAACTTGCCAACAGGTTGGGAAGAAAGAATTTACTGGTGATAGGCTGGATCATTGCCCTGCCCATACCATTTATTTTGATGCATGCAGGTTCGTGGAACTGGGTAATATTTGCCAATGTTCTTCTGGGAATTAACCAGGGGCTTACCTGGAGCAGTACCGTGGTGATGAAGATAGACCTGGTAGGAGAACGTAATCGTGGAACAGCCATGGGCATTAATGAATTTGCCGGTTACTTTGCCGTGGGGGTGGTCGCCCTGCTTACAGGATTTATAGCTCAGAAATATGGGATAACCCCGTACCCCTTCTACCTGGGTATAGGTATATCTGTAATTGGCTTATTATTATCTGTATTCCTGGTAAAAGACACCAGGGTCTTTGTCAAGAAAGAACAGGAATCAACACAGACAGAGGCTTTGGATAATGTATTTCTAGAAACTACCTTTAAAGACAGGACCTTAAGTTCGGTTACCCAGGCCGGGCTGGTGAACAACCTCAATGACGGAATGATTTGGGGCCTCCTGCCCATCCTCCTTTTGTCATTTGAATACAACTCCAGAACTATTGGTATCATTGCCGCGATCTATCCGGCGGTCTGGGGAATAGGCCAGTTGTTTACCGGTAGAATGGCCGATTTTTATTCAAAAAAGAAAATGCTTTTCACAGGGATGTTCATGCAGGGAATTGCCATATTACTTATACCTTATTTCACCGGTTTTTATCAGTTAGCGGCTATTTCCACGATTCTGGGATTAGGGACCGCCCTCGTCTACCCTACCTTTCTATCTGCGATCGCCGAGGCTACCCGCCCGGGACAACGGGCAGAGAGCATAGGAGTATTCCGCCTTTGGAGAGACCTGGGATATGCGGTGGGAGCAATTTTATCTGGAATTATTGCAGATCTATTCGGTGTAGAATACTCGGTGCTTACCATTGGAATAATAACCATCCTTTCAGCAATGGTCATACAATTCAGAATGCCGGCATTAAAAAATGGTATTTCATCTTCTAAATAGCACAATACATTTATTCCCATTTTATGAAAAAAGAATTGCCAGTATATTTTAAATATTTTCTTCTTTAGGAACTGTCTTCATTTTACTTATAATTCGGCGGGCGAATGGTTTTAGAATCAGGCCGGCTAAATACAGAACTCCTGATACCCCGATTTTTTATAACTTCGGCTGGACAAAACCCCGATTATAATGAAACTTTCTCTCACTGCCTTATCCCCATTTTACTTATTTTTATTTCTCATCCTCACAGGGTGTGCCGATAAAAAAGAGATCCCCACCGAGGGCTTTATCGGGGTCGATGGCGGCAAGGTCTGGTATCGAATCGACGGAAAAGCTGATAGAATACCTGTACTTATCCTACATGGCGGTCCAGGTTCTTCCAGCTACGGGCAGGAACCTTTAAAACAGATCAGCGATAAATGGCCGATAATTTTTTATGACCAGTTAGGCAGCGGAAGATCTACCAGGATCAGAGATACCACCCTGATGAAGGTAGAAAGATATACCGATGAGGTGGAGCAGGTGAGAAAAGCCCTTGACCTTGATAAAATTTACCTTTACGGGCAATCATGGGGAACTGCCCTAAGCCTGGAATACTATTTAAAATACCCTGACCGGGTGAAAGGAATAATTTTCAGCAGTCCCTACTTCAGCACCAAACGATGGATCAAAGACGCTAGGGAGCTGGTAAAATCCCTTCCAGATTCCATTCAGCAGATCATAGAAATAAACGAAAAGAATAGAACCTTCAGCAATCAGGAATACCAGGATGCTGTAGCGCTTTTTTACAGCAAATTCCTGAGACGCAAGGAAAGACCTCAGCAGGTAAAAGATACTGCTTCAGAATATTTCGGTACTTCTGTCTATGAATATATGTGGGGTCCCAGCGAATTTACCGCAACCGGAACCCTTCTAAATTATGATCGCATCGATCAACTTTCTAAAGTAAAGGTCCCTGTACTTTTTATAACCGGAGAATTTGATGAAGCCAGGCCGGCCACGGTGAAATATTTTCAAAGCCTGGTACCTGATTCCCGGTTTGTAGAAATCAGTAATTCAGGTCACGCAACTTTGAACGACAATCCTGAAGAAGCCCTGCAGGCTATCGAAAATTTCCTGGAAGATTTAGAATAGAATTATTGAAGCAATCTGACTGTTTAAAAAAAGGTGATCCCGCGGGATCACCTTTTCAAGTTATATAGTTAACAACCTCTTACTTAAGGTCAAACCTGTCCAGGTTCATTACTTTGTTCCATGCAACTATGAAGTCTTTAACGAATTTTTCCAGGGCATCATGAGTACCATAAACCTCGGAGATTGCTCTAAGCTCAGAATTAGATCCAAAGATAAGGTCTACTCTTGTCCCGGTCCATCTGGTCTCTCCAGATCTGCGGTCCCGTCCCTCGAATTCGGTTTCAGCTTCTGATGTCGACTTCCAGGTCGTATTCATATCGAGGATATTCTTAAAGAAATCATTGGTGAGCGTCTCTTTGCGATCGGTAAAAACTCCTTTTGAGGAACCGTCGTAATTAGCGCCTAATACGCGTAAACCACCAATTAATACGGTCATTTCAGGTGCCGTAAGGGTAAGTAACTGTGCCCTGTCTACCAGCAGCTCTTCTGCCGAGGCAGAAATATGATCCCTGTTCCTGAAATAATTTCGGAATCCATCTGCATTTGGTTCCAGAGGTTCAAAGGCTTCCACATCTGTTTGCTCCTGGGTGGCATCTGCACGTCCCGGAGTGAATGGAACAGTTTTATCAAACCCGGCCTTTCTGGCTGCCTTCTCAACCCCGGCGCAACCACCAAGAACGATTAAATCTGCCAGAGACACTTTCTTCTTACCCGATTGAGAAGAATTGAAATCGCTTTGGATCTTTTCATAAGTTCCAATTACCTTCTTAAGCTGTGAAGGGTTATTAACCTCCCAGTTTCTTTGTGGTTCCAGTCTTATTCTCGCACCATTGGCTCCGCCCCTTTTATCTGAACCGCGAAAAGTTGATGCAGAGGCCCAGGCAGTAGTTACCAGCTCTGATATAGAAAGTCCTGAATCCAGGATCTTCCCTTTTAAAGTAGAGATATCTTCGTCATTGATAAGTTCATGATCAACTTCAGGAATCGGATCCTGCCAGATCAATTCTTCCTGTGGCACCTCAGGTCCCAGGTATCTTTCAATTGGTCCCATATCCCGGTGTGTAAGTTTAAACCATGCACGGGCAAAAGCATCTGCAAACTCTTCCGGGTTTTCATGAAAATGTTTTGAGATCTTCCTGTACTCAGGATCCTCTTTTAACGAAAGGTCTGTAGTAAGCATAAAGGGTGCGTGTGTTTTGGAAGGATCGTGTGCATCTGGTATAGTTCCTGCGCCGGCACCATCTTTTGGTTGCCACTGGTAGGCGCCACCCGGTCCCTTG
>JBFGDP010000161.1:0-5680 GCA_041580575.1 Christiangramia sp. | reverse complement strand
TCAATTCTAATTTCTTACTCAAAGTCATTTGATAATCCAACTTGAAATTAAGTAGCTGGTAAGGGTCCGTATACCCGGAATTCAAATCGTTGAGTGCCATTCTTCCAAAAGCCTGGTAATTAATGTTGGTAGTAATTCCTCTATAATTTAATTCGGCTCCGGGAGACACCATATATTCAGGCACACCGGGAAGCGTATTACCGGAATAATTTTCTCCAAGGTCAACGAACTTATCAAATTTAAAGGCATTGAAAGTGGAATTTAGATATAATTTCAGCTGAATATCACTTGAAAGATCTGTGTTAAAAACTGAGGTAAATTCTATTCCATTATGATCTGCCTTACCGGCATTTACCCCCACAAATTGATCCTCACTTACCCGTCTTGCGACCAGTAGGTTCCTGATTTGAATAGAATAAAGATTTAGCTCGGTATACAACTTGTTTTTCAGCCAGTTACCCTTGAATCCCAGTTCATAGTTCCAACCAGTCTCAGCCTTGAGATCTGTATTCATGAGACCATCGGGAGTCAGAGTTTCCGCGACGGTTGGGATAGAAAATCCATGACTCGCAGACGCATAAAAATTTTTCCCGTCAAAAGCTTCATAGCTTACTCCCAACCTGGGCGAAAGAACCGGATCAAACCTGTAATTTCCAGATTGATTAGTCTCCTCAGCATTAAATTTATCTCGGAGTTCGTAAAATGTAGTATTAAGATTGATACCTGCTTCCAAATTAAATTTGTCTGAAAGTTCTGAATTTACCTGTGCAAAAGCATTTAAGTAATTTCTGTTCTGTTTATTAAGGCTTAACCTTTCTCCCTGTATACTTCTCCTTACTTCAGATTGCTCATATAAATTTTCGAAAGTTCCTGTTTCGTAGAATTCGAACATGGTTTCTGCTCCAAAACTAAATTCTGATGCCCTATTAAATAGCAACACCCTATAATTAAACCTGGTTCTCCATCCTGCAGAATGCCGCTCTTCATCCAGAATATTGAATGGCCTGGGTTCATAGCCGTCCCTCGAATTATAAAATATGGAAGTTACATTCTTAAGAGTCTTGCTAAATGTATGCTCATATGAAATACCGAAAATATACTTATCGTAAGATTCATAGCCTGCCGCCTGATTCCATGTAAAAGCAGCTTTTTCAGGCTCGTTAGTAAAATCTGCTTTATTTAGAGAACTGGGTATAAAAGCCTTTAAATTTGAATATGAGAATAAGAACGTCCAGTAATTACCTTTTTTATTTAGTAAACCGGCGGTGCCTAAAGTGGAGATACGGTCATATCTACCGTTATCTCTGTAACCATCGCTTTGTACCCGGTTATAATTAAGCGAAACATCAAGACTGTCTTCTGCATATTTAAAATTCGCACCGCTCTTTTGGGTATTGAAACTACCATATTCATATATAGCCGAGAAGGATCTGGATTGGATGTTATCCCGGTTGGTATATAGGTTTATAGAGCCACCAAGCCCGGAGCCGTACATCGAGGAAACCGGCCCCTTAATAATTTCTATCCTTTCCAGGTAATCTGCATCAAAATCGTCCAGGGTTAACTCTCCCTCAGCAGTAGTTAGGGGAATACCGTTGATATATGCTTTGATGCGATTTGTACTGTATTGTGCCCTGGACCCTATTCCCCTTATATTGATCTTATTGGTATTCAATGCACCCTGCCCTACGAAAACCCCGGGAACGTAATTAAAATTTTGAACAAGGTTAAAATTATCGGTTCTTTTCAGATCATTTTTTGAGATAAAACTTACCGATGCCGGCAACTCTCTTATTTCTACCGGAACATTCGAACTTCTTATTACAACTTCAGATAATTGCTGAGATCCTTTTATCAGGCTTACCTTGATTTTATCTGCTTTTCCTGCAAATTTTCTTGTGACAGTTTCATAACCCTTTAGACGAAATTCGAGCCACAATGGCATGTTAACAGTATCAATATAGAACTGTCCATACTTATTGGTTATTACAGAAGTATTTGCTTCTTTATTTCTAACAATAACATTTTTTAACGGTTTACCGGTTTGTTGATCGGTCACTACGCCGCTAAAATCCTGGCTATAAATAACATTGCAGGTAGAAAAAAATATCAGGAAAATAAATAGAAAATACTTCAAGGCTGAGATTTTAGAAATCTAATTTCGCCTCTAAAATAGAGGTTAGATTTGGAAAGTAGTACTTAAAAAGAGATGAGATTAAGGTTTAACGTTTGTAGATCTCAGAGATAAGCCAGCCGATTTTGGCTGCTTTCAGACTTTTTAAGTAAGTTTACGGCTATATTTTTAGAAAACTTTATGATAAGGTTCTGCTAAATGTTTTATCCAAAAAGGATAAAACATTTAGCAAATTGCATCAAAAGGAACAGATTTAAATTGTAATTGATGAAAAAATTGTGGTTGGTATTGGGGATTTTAATCAACCTCACATCTTGTGATTTTTCCAGGTACAAGCTTATTAAGGAGTATGATTTCGAAACTCGTTTTGAAAAATCGGGAGGGACTGAAACCGGCACTTATGCAGAGGTTATCAAATTCTACGAACAACTGGCAGATGCTTATCCCAGCGTTAGTATACAGCAATTTGGAGAAACCGATAGCGGTTTGCCCCTGCACCTGGTGATCTACAATGGCAGCGAAGAAAAGGACCTTGAAAAATTACGTAAATCACATAGCGTAATGCTCATTAATAATGGTATTCATCCGGGTGAAAGTGATGGAATAGATGCAACCATGATGTTATTCCGGGATATTGCCGCAGATTCAATTGGCTCGCCTAAGAACACCATCATAGCAACTATACCAATTTACAATGTTGGAGGCGCCCTCAACCGGAATTCAACCACTCGAACAAATCAAAACGGCCCCAAAGAATATGGATTCAGAGGGAATGCCAGAAATTATGACCTCAACCGCGACTTCATCAAGGCAGATACTAAAAACGCTCGCACCTTTTACGAGATCTTTCACTATTTGAATCCCGATGTTTTTATCGACAACCATGTGAGTAATGGAGCAGATTACCAATATACGCTCACTCATTTATTCACTCAGCACGACAAACTGGGAGGCAATCTCGGGGATTATCTTCAGGAAAATATAATGCCGGCCCTGGAAGATTCTCTCAAGGCAAAGAGCTGGGACATTACACCCTATGTAAACGTCTTTAACAAGGTTCCTGAGGATGGTTTCACTCAGTTCATGGACACCCCAAGATACTCCACAGGATATACCACTCTCTGGAATACAATAGGCATGATGGTAGAAACCCATATGCTTAAACCTTATGATAAAAGGGTTATGGGCACATATGAACTTATGAAGTCCATGGTGAGAATAACAGATTCCCAAAGTTCCATTATTAAGGATCTGCGCAATCAGGCTCGCAGAAAATATCTTACAGACCGTAGCTACAATCTAAGATTTGAAGTAGACAAAGAAAATCCAACCATTCGTAATTTTAAGGGTTTTGAAGCAGAAAATATTAGAAGCGAGATCACCGGCAACCAACGACTGAAATATGACCGGGAAAGACCATTCTCTAAGGACATTGAGTATTATGACAATTTTACGGTGAGTGAGGAGATTGAAATACCTCGCGCATACATTATTCCTCAGGGATGGTGGCAGGTGCTGGATCGATTAAAGATGAACAATATTAAAATGGAAGCCCTGGAAAGGGATACTCTCATTAAAGTAGAAGTATATAGAATCGAAGATTATCAAACCTCTGATACTGCCTTTGAAGGGCATTATCTTCATCGTGACACCCAGGTGTCCAAATCTGTTAAGGATGTAAAATTCAGAAAAGGAGATTTTCTAATAACCACCTTTCAGGATGGGGCTAGATACCTTATTGAAACCCTAGAGCCTACAGCCGTGGATTCTTTCTTTAACTGGAATTTTTTCGATACCATTCTTCAGCAAAAGGAAGGATTTTCGCCATATGTATTCGAAGATATGGCCAGGGAACTTTTAAAAGATGAAGACATCAAAAACGAATTCGAAGAGAAAAAACAAAATGATCCTGAATTCAGAAATAACTGGTATACCCAGTTAGACTGGTTGCATAAAAGATCTGATCATTACGAGGAAGCACATTTACGCTACCCGGTCTTCAGACTTCCCCGCTAAAAATTTCTCTGGAAATAACATTTTTATATTTGCATAAGACTTTTTTAAAGCCTTGTGGCTTTTTTCGTAGTTTTTCCACTTTACTTTCTTGATACCTTCACTCAGCTCGGGGGTAAGTTCCCCATCATACTCGGTATACATCTCATACCAGTAAGTTTCTTTTAGCCGTAACTTACCTTTTCTTCTGAAGACATGATACGTCCTAGTAATAAAGCGTCTGATCTCCAGGTTCTGCACCCCGGTCTCCTCTTCCACTTCCCTAATGGCAGACTCTTCTATACTCTCATTCTTCTCGGTCTTCCCCTTAGGAAGGTCCCATCTGTTATTGCGATAAATAAAAAGTATCTCTTCTTTATTATTTACCACCATTCCTCCGGCTGCCGTTACCACTCTCATTTTCTTAAAAAGGAACTTTAGTAATTTATTTTCATCAGGATGATATAGATGCACATGCATTAATTTACCCTTAAGAATTTTCCTGATAACCTTTTTAAGACGAACCGACTTTAACGGGAAGGTGGTATACTTTTCCTCTATTTCTTTTTGTGTTGAAACAATTATGGGAATATCATTCACAAAAACTTTATACATTTGCAGCTATGATTTTGAATAAAGAAACAGCAAAAAAGACTGCTGAGCTTTTGTTGCAAATTAAAGCAATAAAATTAGAACCACAACAACCCTTTACGTGGGCAAGCGGTTGGAAGTCCCCCATATACTGTGACAACAGGATCATCCTGTCATATCCTATGATTAGGAACTATGTTCGCGAAAATTTTGCAAGGCAGATCGAAGAAAAATATGGAAAACCAGACGTCATTGCTGCAGTTGCCACCGGTGCTATTGGTATTGGCATGCTTGTAGCAGAATATTTAAGTCTGCCTTTCGCATATGTGAGACCGGAGCCAAAAGGCCATGGCAGACAAAATCAGATAGAAGGCAACCTGGAGGCAGGCCAGACCGTTGTAGTGATCGAAGACCTTATTAGCACCGGTAACAGTAGCTTAAACGCAGTAAAAGCCTTAAAGGAAGCCGGCGCACAGGTAAAAGGAATGTTCGCGATCTTCACTTATGGTTTTGACACCTCGGTTAAAAATTTCGAAAATCTCGAGATCGAACTTTTTACTCTAAGTGATTACGAAAATCTTATAGAGACCGCACAAAATACTAATTATATAAATACAGAAGAGGCAGCGATCTTACGCAAATGGAGGGAAGATCCTGCTAACTGGAAACCATAAAAATGAAGTTAGAAAGCCCCAAGGTTACCGCCGGAAAAAGTCAGGAAGAATTATTTCAATTCCTAACCAATGTAGAGAACTACGAAAAGATCATGCCGAGCAGCAAAGAGAAATTTGTAGTAACATCTGAAGATACCTTCCTTTTTCAATTAAAAGGAATGCCTGAAATTAAATTGCAAATAGTTGAAACCAAAGAACCGGAATTGGTAGTGTTGGGTTCAACCTCAGATAAATTCCCATTCAAATTAAAAACTTTTATCAATGAGGCCGGCGCAGGAAAAAGCGAGGT
>JBFGDP010000160.1:0-5704 GCA_041580575.1 Christiangramia sp. | reverse complement strand
CGGCATTGCCTTATGAGGAGCAAAAAGCACTTAGAAAAGGTAAAGGTGCCAGTAATAAGATCTTTAAAAAAGGCAGGTCTGAAGTTTTGCGATTTAAGCAATAGGTTTCTTTTCTAAAATGGTGGAGCCAATTAATATTGGTATATTTACTGTTGAAATTTTTTATGAACCTCAAGGAGGTGCTTTGAAACGCGTGCCTGGCTAGAAATTAGCCATGTGATGATGAAGGAGATTCTGCGATAAATGCCCGATTGGCAGGACAGAATGATGTTTAAATAACACGCCAAAAAGTAACTTTCTCAATATATATAATATATGGCTTGCACAAGTTGCTCGACCGGCAAAGACGGTCAGCCGAAAGGATGTAAGAATAATGGAACCTGTGGAACCGACGGATGTAATAAACTTACCGTTTTCGATTGGCTTTCGAACATGTCTCTTCCGGGAGGCGTAGAACCCTTTGATATCGTGGAAGTTCGTTTTAAGAACGGACGCAAACACTTCTTTAAGAACACAGAAAAACTGAGTCTTAGTATTGGTGACGTGGTGGCTACTGAAGCCAGCCCGGGTCACGATGTTGGGATAGTTACCCTTACCGGGGAACTGGTAAGAGTGCAGATGAAGAAGAAGAAAGTCGCCGTAGATTCCCCCGAAGTCCTTAAAATATACCGAAAAGCGTCTCAAAAAGATATCGATGTCTGGCAGGAAGCCCGTGACCGCGAAGAGAAGATCAAACAACGTTCTAGACAGATCGCGATCAGGCTTAAATTAAGCATGAAAATTAGCGATATTGAATTTCAGGGAGATGGTTCTAAATGTACATTTTACTATACTGCAGAAGATCGGGTAGATTTTCGCCAGTTGATAAAGGAATTTGCCAGAGAGTTCAATACCCGTATTGAAATGAAGCAAATAGGTCTTAGGCAGGAAGCAGCCAGGCTTGGAGGAATTGGCTCCTGCGGGCGTGAACTTTGCTGTTCAACCTGGTTAACAGACTTTAGATCTGTAAGTACTTCTGCGGCCAGGTACCAGCAATTATCACTAAACCCTCAAAAGTTAGCCGGGCAGTGTGGTAAGTTAAAATGCTGTTTGAACTACGAACTGGATACGTATCTGGAAGCTTTAAAATCTTTTCCAAAAACCGACGTTAAACTTAAGACCAAAAAAGGCACCGCTGTTTGTCAAAAGATCGACATTTTTAAGGGCCTTTTATGGTATGCTTATGAAGGTGAATGGATGAACTGGCATATGCTAACTCCAGAACAGGCGAATAAGATCATCGCAAAGAATAGGAAGGATGAAGCTGTAGGTAGCTTAGAAGAATATGAAGTAGAATTGCAGTTAGAGGAAACTGAAACTAAAGGATTTAATAATGCCGTTAGTGAAGATAGTCTAACAAGGTTTGACAGGCCAAAACAACAACGCAAAAAGCGTAATAATAAAAAAAGGAAAAAACGTAAAAGTAACCCTACTAGATCTAAAGATGCGTAGTGCTTTTTTTGTTACTTTATTTGCTTCGGTTATTATCATATTTTCCTCCTGTGACAGGACGAGGGTTTACGATGAATATAAACCTCTGAGAGGCTGGCATAAGGATTCTGTGGTAACATTCGAATTAGAGAATATAGATTCCAGTAAGGTTTATGATCTTTTTATAAACGTTAGGAATAACAATGAATACAACTATAGTAACCTCTTCCTGATAACCGAGATAAAATTCCCGCAGGGAAAAGTGATAAGTGATACCCTGGAATATGAGATGACCAAACCTAACGGAGAATGGCTCGGCACAGGTTTTGGTGATGTTAAAGAGAGCAAACTCTGGTATAAGGAAAATGTACAATTCGACGAGCCCGGCCGGTACAAGGTAACCATTCAACAGGCCATGCGTAAAAACGGTGAGGTAGACGGGATTCAGGTATTAGAAGGTATCACGCATATTGGATTTAGAATAGAAAATAGCGATAATTAATTTTTTTTGAAATAAATGGCCCGCACATCTAAAAAAACTAATAAACCTGCTCATAGTAATCGAAAATATATAGTAGGTTTCTGGACCCTATTTGGAATAGGGATCCTGGCTGGAGTCCTGATCTTCTTACTCGCCGGCTGGGGTGCGTTTGGTAAAATGCCAACCTTTGATGAACTCGAAAATCCTGAAACAAATCTAGCTACCGAGATATTTTCTTCAGATGGGAAAACCCTGGGGAAATATTATAGTGAGAATAGAACTCCCATAAAATATGAAGATCTGCCAGATCATTTGGTACAGGCATTAGTGGCTACTGAAGATGAAAGATTTTACCAGCACGCCGGTATAGATGCTAAAGGTACGGTGCGTGCAGCAGTATTTCTGGGAACACGTGGAGGTGCAAGTACCATAACCCAACAGTTGGCAAAGCAGCTGTTTACGGCTGATGTTGCACAAAATGACCTGCAGAGGGTTTTTCAGAAAGTTAAGGAATGGGTGATCGCAACCAGGCTGGAACGCCAGTATACAAAGGAAGAGATCATCACCATGTATTTCAATAAATATGATTTTGTTTACCAGGCGGTAGGAATACGGTCAGCTTCAAAGATCTATTTTGATAAAGAGCCAAAAGATCTTAAGATAGAGGAATCTGCCGTACTAGTGGGAATGCTGAAAAATTCGGCACTGTATAATCCTATGAGAAGGCCTGAACTTGTTCTTTCCAGAAGAAACCAGGTTTTTGAACAGATGAATCGTAATGGGTTTATTTCTGAAACTGAAATGGATTCACTTCAGAAATTACCTATGAAAATAGAGTTCACCCCGGAAGGTCACGACGAAGGTATGGCCACGTATTTTAGAGCTTATCTCCAGGGTTTCATGAAAGACTGGATAGAAAATAATCCAAAACCAGACGGTACCGAATATAGTTTATATCGTGATGGTCTTAAGATCTATACCAGTATAGATTCAAAAATGCAAAAATACGCTGAGGAGGCGGTTACAAAGCATATAGCCAAACTTCAGAAGGAATTTGACCGGCAAAATAAAAGTAATCCTACGGCTCCATTCCGGGATATTGATGAATCCCAGATCGAAAGCAGTATTCAGAACGCCATGAGGGTTTCTGCCCGATGGAAAAAGATGAAAGCCCAGGGCAAATCTGAAAAAGAGATCAAAAAATCTTTTGATGAAGAAGCCGAAATGAGGGTATTCAGCTGGAATGGAACTATAGATACGGTGATGACTCCAAGGGATTCTATCCTGTATTACAAATCTTTTCTACAGGCCGGGATGATGTCTATGGTGCCTCAAACCGGGGAAGTAAAAGCCTGGGTTGGAGGGATCAATTTCAAGCACTTTAAATACGAGCACGTAAAACAGGGAAAACGCCAGGTAGGATCTACGTTTAAACCATTTGTTTATGCCACGGCAATAGACCAACTTAAGTTTTCTCCCTGTGACACGCTTCCAAGAAGCCAGTTTACTATTGAAGCAGGAAAACACGGGAACATGAACGACTGGTCGCCAAGAAATAGTGATGGTGAGTATGATGGTATGTATACGTTGAAAAAGGCACTGGCTAATTCTGTAAATACGATTACCGCCCGGTTAATTGATAAAACAGGACCTGAGCCTGTGATTGACCTTATTGGAAAATTAGGAATCGATACAAAGAATATTCCAGCAGTTCCGTCTATCGCTCTGGGAACTGCAGATATCAGCCTATTCGAAATGGTTTCTGCTTATAGCACATTTGCCAATCAGGGAGTTTATATAAAACCGGTGATGGTGAACAGGATCGAAGATAAGAATGGTACCGTTCTGTATCAGAATGTACCCGAAACAAGGGATGTGCTGAGCAAGGAAGCTGCTTACGTTACCGTAAACCTTCTCGAAGGGGTTACCCAGGGAGGATCTGGAACAAGATTAAGAGGAACCTGGGCCAAAGGCCGCCAGGATTACGAAAGAGCTGTTACCGGCTATCCTTATGACTTTAAAAATCCTATTGCTGGGAAAACAGGTACTACCCAGAATCAGAGTGACGGTTGGTTCATGG
Organism: Christiangramia sp.; assembly: GCA_041580575.1. Classification (GTDB taxonomy): domain Bacteria; phylum Bacteroidota; class Bacteroidia; order Flavobacteriales; family Flavobacteriaceae; genus Christiangramia. Next base: position 1,673 of record JBFGDP010000160.1, on the reverse strand, counting down.
GAATGGTTCCAGACCTTGTAACCGGAGTTTGGGTTGGTGCTGAAGACCGTGCCGTTCATTTTCCTACCATTACTTACGGGCAGGGTGCTACGATGGCTTTACCAATCTGGGGAATGTATATGAAGGATGTCTATGCAGATCCTGAATTAAAGGTTTCTAAAGAGGAATTTGAAAGACCGGAAAATCTTAGTATCGCTGTAGACTGCGCGAACTATGGTTCATCAAGAGAAACCGATAATTCGGTTCCTGATGAACTGGATTTTTAAATTTTTCTCAAAAAAGACTATTTAAATTTTCATATAATTCAAGTAAGTCACAACCCGGCATTGTGACCACATGTTTATTTTCGTATTTTCGGGTAAAATTCTGAAAAAATGATCATAAAAACAGTTGATAATGTACAGGCTGCTGTAAAAGGCGTCGAAGATGGAATGACATTTATGCTGGGAGGTTTCGGTTTATGTGGTATTCCTGAAAATGCGATCTCTGAGCTGGTACGTCTTAATGTAAAGAATCTTACCTGTATTTCTAATAATGCCGGAGTCGATGACTTTGGACTAGGGCAATTACTTCATAAAAAACAGATCGATAAAATGGTTTCTTCCTATGTAGGAGAAAATGCCATTTTCGAAAAGCAAATGCTAAGTGGCGAACTTGATGTAGAGTTGATTCCTCAAGGAACACTTGCCGCGAGATGTCAGGCTGCCCAACAGGGTTTCCCCGCGATATATACCCCTGCAGGCTATGGAACTGAAGTAGCCGAAGGAAAAGAAACCCGGGAATTCGACGGGAAGATGTACGTGCTGGAAAAGGCCTTTAAAGCAGATTTTGCATTTGTAAAAGCCTGGAAGGGCGATAAGGCAGGAAACCTGATCTTTAAAGGAACAGCGCGGAATTTTAATCCGGTTATGTGTGGATCAGCAAGAATTACTGTTGCTGAGGTTGAAGAGTTAGTCGAGCCCGGCGAATTAGATCCTAACCAGATCCATATTCCCGGTATCCTGGTTCAAAGGATCTTTCAGGGGAAAGACTACGAAAAAAGAATTGAACAACGGACGGTTCGTACAAAATAATTTGAAGATCAATCAATTTGAAAATTTGCTAATTGAGAAATGATAAAGAAAATATAATTGTTCAGAAGACTTTTGACTTTTCTCTACAGATAATTCTATTTTCTGAAAGATTAAGAATCGAAAAGAAATTTGAAATGGCCTCACAATTATTTAGAAGCGGTACTTCTATAGGTGCCAACGTCAGAGAGGCACAGAATGCGGAAAGTCCAGCCGACTTTATTCATAAATTCAAAATTTCTGCTAAGGAATGCGAAGAAACCCATTATTGGTTGCATTTATGTTCGAAGTCTGAAGTGTTACCCTCTCCTAATAAGGAGTTACTAAATGATTTAGATATTATAATGAGGATTATTTCGAAAATTATTAGCTCTTCAAAAAAGAGGTAATTTTCAAATCGATAAATTCTCAAATTTACAAATTAGAAAAATGTTAGATAAAAACGGAATAGCGCAAAGAATAGCGAAAGAAGTAAAGGATGGATATTATGTCAATTTAGGTATAGGTATCCCCACATTAGTGGCAAACTTCGTGAGAGACGATATACAGGTGGAATTTCAGAGTGAGAATGGAATTCTGGGCATGGGACCATTCCCATTTGAT
>JBFGDP010000159.1:0-5716 GCA_041580575.1 Christiangramia sp. | reverse complement strand
CTTATTGGCCAGGGTAAAAAAGTAGCCGTGCTCGCAGTAGACCCCAGCAGCTCGGTCTCACATGGCAGTATACTGGGTGATAAAACCCGTATGGAAAATTTGGTGACCAGGCCCGAAGCTTTTATAAGACCTTCCCCTAGTGGGGATTCCCTGGGCGGGGTTGCGCGAAAAACCCGTGAAAGTATACTTCTATGTGAAGCTGCAGGATTTGAGATCATCCTTATTGAAACGGTAGGAGTGGGCCAGAGCGAAACCACTGTCCACAGCATGACTGACTTTTTCCTTTTACTGAAATTAGCCGGTGCCGGTGATGAACTTCAGGGAATAAAAAGAGGTATCGTAGAGATGGCAGACGCGATCGTGATCAACAAGGCCGATGGTGACAATCAAAAACCGGCTCGTGAAGCCAGCCTGGAGTTTAAAAGAGCTTTACAATTATATCCGGCCAAGGAAAGCGAATGGAAACCCAGGGTTAAGTTATGTAGTGCTTTACATAACGAAGGAATTGCTGAGGTATGGGAAATGATCAGTGAATTTAAGAACAGCGTGGATAATAATGGATATTTCAAGCAAAACCGCCTGGAACAAAATAAATTCTGGCTATACCAGACCATTAACGATTATTTAAAAAGCAGATTCTATGATGAATCAAAGATCAAATCCGCTTTGAAAGAGCAATTGGAGTTGATAGAAAACAATAAGACCACTGCCTTCGCTGCAGCAAAATATTTGCTAAGCCTCGCTTGAGTCTTTTTTTAAAATTTTTGCTGTGATATATTTCCTGATCAGATGGAAGATATATCCAAAAACCGCACCTATGAACATGCCGGTTATCACATCTCCGGGATAGTGCACACCCAGGTAAATTCTACTGTAAGAAACTACTACCGCCCAGAAAAGCAGAAAAATGAAGAACCTTGGATAATGCTTTTTAAAGAGTAAACTTAAGAATACAGCAACGCCGGTCGAGTTTGCCGCATGTGCTGAAAAATAGCCAAACCGGCCACATCTTTCGGCAACATATCTGGCGTATTCCATTACCCCTTCCTGCCGGCAGGGTCTGGGTCTTTCAAAACCGTGTTTAAATAAGTTTGCCAACTGGTCTGTAGCTGTGATCAATAAAGCGACAACGACCATAGTAATAAGAGTTGGTTTCCAGCCAAATTTTCTGAAGATGAGATAGAGCAAAAGACCATATAAAGGTATGGCCATCCATTTATCGCTAATTGCGATCCATAACCAATCCCAGCGTTCTGTACCCAGATTATTCAGGAACAGAAAAAGTTCCCGGTCTAATTCAGCCAGTTTTTCCATTTAATCTTTTTCGTAACGGTTCACTTCGCGATCATAAAATTCATTCGCCTGGGTAATTAAACCTTCAGCTTCGCTGGAAAGTTCTTTCTCATCGTCCTTATCAAAATCTTCCAGCCACTCTACTTCATCGTCCTTAAGATCGATAATAAAACGAGGAAACTCTGTATGTATCACGAAAATAGATTCCGGAAAATCGGTATTGTCACCTAGTATAAATTTTGGAAGGTCCATATTTTTTATTGTGTAATTAATTTTTCTTTTGTGCTTATAAGTTTCTGGCTCAGATAATTAAAACGGAAATATAACAATAATGCCGAAGACGTTAATCCTGCCAGCAGACCCAGCCATATTCCCATGCTGCCCCATCTTTCTGCCTGGCCAAAATAATAGCTTACGGGAAAACCAATGATCCAGTAGGATATAAAACAGATCACGGTTGGGATCTTTACATCCTGGAGCCCGCGTAATGCTCCAAGTATGACTACCTGTACTCCGTCACTCAGCTGAAATAGAGCTGCGATAATCAATAATTGGGCTGCAAGGGTTACCACCTCGATATTATCGATATAAAATACCGGAAGTATATCTTTAAGCAGTATAAAGAGCAGTGCGAACACAGCCTCTATGAGAAATACCAGTAAAAATATAGAATATCCAATCCTGCGCAATTCGCGATATTGCTTCAATCCAACCTGATTTCCAACCCTGATTGTAGCCGTCACACCCAGGCCTACCGCGATCATAAAGGTCATGGAAGCAAGGTTAAGAGCGATCTGGTTTGCGGCCTGTGGATTGGTACCAAGGTTTCCTGCCAGAAAAACGGTAGCTGTAAATATAGCTACTTCAAAAAGCATTTGTAAAGCGGTAGGAAAGCCAAGGGATAGGATCCTTTTAAAAATAGACCACTTGATCATTTCTTTTTTAGACCACTTAAAGTATTCCAGGAACTTAGCTTTTCTTCTTAAGATTTCCCAGACGAACCATAGCATAAAGAACCGAGAGATAAGGGTTCCCCAGGCTGCCCCTTCAAGCTCCAGCCTTGGAAAGATCCAGATCCCGTAAATAAGCAGGTAGTTAAATACAACGTTCACTACATTCGCCAACAAGGTGGCATACATGGCATAACGCGTTTGCGAAAGGCCGTCTGCAAATTGCTTGAATGCCTGGAACGCCATTAATGGCAACATAGAAAGCGCTACGATATTCAAATAAGGAATAGCCAGTTCAACTACTTCTTCAGGTTGATCCAGGTAATATAATACTGGCTTAGCCACCAATAGCATAATAAATAGCAGCAAACCGTTGATGGTACTCAAAATCAAGCCGTGATGAAAATAACTTCGTCCTCCTTCCAGATCATTGGCACCATCGGCCTCGGCGATCAAAGGGGTGATAGCAAAAGAAAAACCTATTCCCATAGACATGGCTATGAAAACCATTGCATTACCCAAGGAAACCGCGGCCAGTGGGGCAGCACCTAACCGTCCAATCATTAAATTATCTACCAGTCCCACCATGACATGGCCCAATTGACCAAGCATCACCGGGTAAGCGATATTAAGATTTTTTCCGAATTCTCTGGTGTAGACCGAAAGCTGCAAAATAAATTTTTAAGTCTGCAAAGGTAGCCTCTTTAGATTTCTTTGAAAGAGATATATAATAATTTCTTTATGGAATGATGCAGCTTAATCGGCGATCATAGTATTTCCAGAATTAATGTCATTAAGCCCGTATTTATCAACCAGGTACATAAGGGAAGCCATAGTAGCAGCACCCAATTCCAGCTCCCTTTTATTCACCTTGTCGAATGTATCATTAGCAGCATGATGATAATCAAAATACCTTTGCGAATCTGGTCTTAATCCTGCCAGGACCATATTCCCTCCTTTAAGTGGATTGATATCTGCTCCGCCTCCACCTTTTTCGAAGTAATGGATTAAATATGGTTTGAATAAAGATTTCCAGGACAGTATTTTATTGAATTGTGCATCTGTCGCCGTGACCCCAAACCCTCTTGGAGTAAATCCCCCGGCATCACTTTCCAGTGCAAACACATGATTCTCAGACTTAGCTTCGGCCACCTCAGCATATTTGTTACCACCACGGAGTCCATTTTCCTCGTTCATGAACAAAACCACACGTATAGTTCTTTTAGGTGTATAGCCTATTTCCCTGAATAATCTTAATACTTCCATAGATTGAACAACCCCGGCTCCATCATCATGAGAACCGTCTCCCAGGTCCCAGGAATCCAGATGTCCCCCCACGACCATGATCTGGTTAGGATATTCAGATCCAGTAATTTCTCCAATTACATTATATGATTCAACATCCTCATGCTGTTTACAATTCATTTTAAAATAGAGTTCAAGATCTTTCTGTATTTTTAGAATACCACTTAAATACTCTGCATCGTTGGTAGAAATTGCTGCCGCTGGTATTCGCTTATTTGCCGGCATTTCGCCATAGCTCATGGAACCCGTATGTGGAAAATCGTCCAGTCTTAAATTCATAGATCTTACGATCACTCCCACTGCCCCATATTTAGCAGCTTCTTCTGCACCCGAGTATCTTTGATCCACGCAACCGCTATAAGCATCAAAGGTCTGTATAAGATCTGCCTGCATAGGCCGGTTATAGAACACAATCTTGCCAGCAATATTCTCACGACCATACTCTTTTAACTGGTCTATTCCCTGTACTTCTATGACTTTTGCTTTGGTACCTCCCTCGGGAGTGGCGATAGAACCACCTAAAGCGGCAATATTCAAATTCCTTGTCTCGCCGGGACCGGTTTGCACATATGCAAATTCTCTTTCTCCACGAGTCCATTTTGGTACCATTACCGGCTGCAACCAGACCTTATCCAAACCTAGTGCCTCCAGTTCAGCCCTGGTATATTCCACTGCCTGTTCAGCGCCGTAAGAACCAGATAATCTACTGCCTATATTATTAGAAAGATGATCTAGCCAGGCATAACTTTTACCATTTAAGAGAGACATATCATAGATCTTTCTTATGGTAAGAGAATCGTCTATGTTCGTGGATTGTGCAGTAGCCGTAATTCCCACAAGAACCAGGAACACAGTAATATAAATAGATCTCATCAAAATTTCTTTTTGCCGCTAATTAACAGTATTTTTTTTGTTTGAACCAATTCAGGAATCAATTCTTTTCTTTTGTGAGTTGTTCCCGATAGTCTGCAATATTCTTTTTGATCTCAGGATCAAGTTCTGGCTCCTTTACATCTGAATATTTATTTAATTCCCCATACAGAATACTGGCTACCAAATATCTTGCGGTAGACTTATCGTCGGCGGGAATTACGAACCAGGGCGCTTTTTCTGTCGAAGTCTCATTGATCGCATCCTGATAACATTTTTGATATTCATTCCAGAGTTTGCGTTCCTTAAGATCTCCAGGAGAAAATTTCCAGTTTTTACTGGGTTTATCCAGCCGCCTTAGAAGGCGCTGACGCTGCTCTTCTTTGGAAAGATGCAGGAAAAATTTAAATATGATCATCCCGTTATCGGCGATATGATCTTCAAACTGGCGTATATTTTCAAAGCGTTGCTCCCAGAAACCGGCATTAATATCCTCTTTCTTTTTAATTCCCGGTAGGTTTTCATTAAGAATATATTCAGGATGCACCCTGGTGACCAGAACATTTTCATAATGTGTACGATTAAAGACTCCAAATTTCCCTCTTTCCGGAAGAGCAATATAGTGTCTCCAGAGAAAATCATGCTTTAATTCTTTTTCTGAAGGCACTTTAAAACTATGTACTACTACCCCACGGCTATTAAAATCTTTAAAAACTTCTCTTATAAGGCTGTCTTTACCTGCCGTGTCCATCCCCTGGAGACAAATTAATACAGAATATTTGCCATGAGCATACAGTATGTCCTGCCATTCGCCCAGGTTTTTTCTTACTTTTTTAAGCTTGTCCTTAGTTTCGGTTTCAGATTCCCCGGTATCTATTCTGGTCTTACATTCAGAAAGTTTAATCGTTGTATTTACTTTAAATTGGGATAGGTCTATTTGCTTCATAGGTTATTTTTCTACGACTAAATATACAATCTTTATAAGAGTTAATTTTTTTATCTTCGCGCCAAACACGAACATCTTGGATAAACTAGAGAGAAAAGATATCATTGATAAGGTCACAATTCTTTTAAAGGAGATTCCATCTTCCAGGGATATCGTAAAAAAAGGAGGTGACCGTGATTCGAGGTTTAGATACCTGGCTACACATATGGTAGACAAGGCCATTGAAAAGGACGCTCTCATTGTTTCTGAAAACGGGCAGGGAATCGCTATCCTTTTTAAAACCAGTAAGAAAGATGATAATATCTGGAAGGACCTTTGGACTGAATTGAAACTGGTGGCAAATGTTACCGGG